>JAIYBD010000216.1 GCA_027488715.1 Bacteroidota bacterium
AATACTGCAGCTAACAGCAACTTAGCGCCTGCGTCGTTTCACTCCGCCGTGCGCCAAGTTGCAAACCGGTTGTTGAAGGGATACACCGTTGTTTGTTTTTTTGTTTTGTGTTCTTGCGGACAGCCAAGGCAATTTGAACCCGCTACTGTTGAATTCGGTACACAAGAATGGCAAGCCCAGAATTTGGATGTGGTCACCTTCAGAAATGGAGATTCCATCAAACAAGCATTAAATAGTCAGGATTGGATAAATGCCGGAATAAAAAAAGAGCCTTGTTGGGCCTATTACGGATTTGGCAAAGAAAAAAAGGGAGATGAGTCAAAGTATTACAACTGGTACGCCGTAAATGATCCCAGGAATTTAGCTCCACAAGGTTTTATTATTCCAAGTGTTTCCGACGTTGATCATTTAATATCTTTTTTAGGGAAAGAAGACGCAGGAAGAAAATTGAAGAATTGGGATACTACCGGTTTTGTGAAGACAATTTTCAATGCCTCCGCATCAGGTTTCATCGATTCAAAAGGAACAAGTTTAAGCAAGGGGTATTGTGCTACTTTTTGGACCACGGATACCACGGGTGGAAACTACTCCAAAATTTGGTATGTAACCAGCAATTCAGAACAACTCCTTTATCACAGTTTCAATAAAGCGACGGGGCATGTTGTAAGATGTTTAAGGAAATAAATATTCTCAATCAATCATCCGTGCAATCAAACCAATATTCTCATTTGGTGATTTCCGAATGTATTTGAAAAAATCAGCCTCTTTGGAATGACCAGTGATTGACATCAATAATGGGGTTGGAATTCTCCCGTAGTAATTTGTGGGAAATGATTTCCGGCAAATATGGGAAGTCATTAACTCTCAAATTTGGGAAACACCCCTTTTACTTTCCTTAATGTGGCCAGAACAAGTTTTGAATCATTTATAAGAGAAGTAATTCCTGAATTTTTTCCTACTTCTTTAAGCTTTTGGTTAAATTTTTGAGAGGATATTTTTGGGGATGATTCCGTTTTTCCTTAGAACTTATATCCCAACCCCAATCCAACTTGAGAACGATGAGAATAGGTTAAATTGCTTGAAAATGGGTCGTCGTCTTGCGAAAAAACATCCCCAATAAAAACCTGCCAAATCAATCCAAAACCTGCGGTGCCTTTATAACCCAAAATGAAAGAATAGTTGGTTAAATGATTCTTTTTTGCATCAGCAGAATTCCCAATAAGGTTTTGAAATACCAAATGTGGACCCAAAACCAAGCGATGTTTCCCTCCTAATTCCACATTCACCCCGGCGGCGTTGCCGTACCAATAGTATTTTTTTAATTGAGGATCCTCGCCGCCTTCCGAAAATCCAGTAGAAATAAAGGGAGAAACCCGAAGTTTTTTTTCTAAAAGGAATTGTCGTTCCACCAAAATTCCAATATTTCCGCTGTACATGAAACCGGCACCCAATTGAACAGCCCATCCATCTTTTTTACTCGCAGAAGGCATTTCCTGACTCATCAGAATGCATGGAAAGAACAGAATGGAAGCAAAGAAGATGCTTTTACACTTGAATTTAATGATGTGGATCATGGGCTTAGGATTAAATAAATGCAAACGTTGTTTCCTTCCATGTTAGGTTTTCAATAAACACCAAACAGCAATAAAAAGGAAAGTGGATAAAAACCGTTTGGACTGAACGATGATCGAGCATTGGAATGATTTAAACGGTTTCAGTTGTGTTTTCAGGAGATTAATTCTGAAAATCAACAGTAAGACTACTCTTCCAATTTGCTAGAAAGGATCGGGATGTTTCTACATGGCGAAGATAGGCCTTTGCCGTGTACCTTTTTGTTTTTCTATGAAATACTTTCCAAGGTCAAAATCCCTCCGTTCTTTTCACTTGAACCTGGCTTCAATTAGAAATCAAAAGCCTGATCCGGTAGCGCAAAAATTGTTTTTACCGTTTTATACCACAACCCTGTTGAACTTGAAACGTTCTTTAACATTGCCCCCGATTGTGCCCCCATTGGCCTATTACATAAGGGGCCAAAATAAGAAACAAAGGGTCTTATGAAACGCTTGCCCTTGTTTATGGAACTAGCTAACCAATTTCAGATCAAGCGTATTTCTTCCGCCTTCTCCAAGAATAAATCAATCCAAAGCCCAACAACAAGGCAATCGGGCCAACCATGTTGATCACTTGCCACTTCAGCTTTTCCTTTTTTGCTTTCTCCAAATTCAAAAGCCTGAGGCTAATTTCCTTGCCTCGAATGTTGATAAATCCGGTTTCGTCGGTCAAATAATCAACGCAGTTCAAAACAAAACGACGGTTGCCCCACGTCATGTTCGAAATACGATCGAATCCCAAAGGCAACACTTTTGTGCCGTCTCTGCTCACGTAATTTGCCAAAACGTCTCCGTCGGAAATCACGATTTGCTTGGACGGTTTGATGGCCGATTGATACAGCTGAAAATGCAAGGAATCAACCGCTTTTTGAGCAAAATCGTTCAAAATGCGATTCTTGTAAATGCTTTCAAATTTACCTTCCAACAACACGGCCATGGGTAAAAACGGTTTGTTGTACAAGGCCGGATTCGGCGCATTCGCTGCCAAACTTAAATTTACCCGTGCCGGCGCCGGAAAGGAACGGCTGTATCGGGAAGAGGTTAACAAAACGGTTTTCGAAATACCAGGAGCATCCACCAAATCCATCGATCCGGCAAACTGCATCCAAACCGGATCCACATTCTTCACAATCGGATGTTTGCCGTCGGAGGTGGTAAGCGGAAAATAAAACCACGGTCTGGGTTGCATGCTGGGTCTTCCCCCAACGCTGCCCATCACCAACGGAATACGAGCACACTTTAAATCCTGAACCAAATCACGATTCACTCGAACTCCGTAACGGAACAACAACTCGTCCAATCCTAAATTCGAACCCGATGGATCGTTAACAAAGGGAGTTGCTAAAAAATACCCAGCTCTACTCATGGAATCCATGGTCGCGTTAATTTGTTCAACACACCACAACACATTCCCTCCTCGCATCACGTAGTTATCCAATTTAAATTTCTTCCAATCGCTGAGTTCCTGACTCGGCTTGGGAACCACGATGGCCTTGAAATTTCCTGGAATGGGCTCCAAACGACCAATGTCGTAAAATTCCACTTCATAAAACTTCTTCAAGGAAAGGATGAAATCTTCCATCTGCAAACGCTCCAAACCGCCAATTCCTTCGATAATTCCAATGGTTGGCTTGCTCACCAGCATGGCGTTTTTAATGCCATTGATGATTTCAAATTCCAAGGCTTCGGAAGAAGCATTCAAAATTTCCTGACCACTCATGCCCGAGTTGGTGCCGTTCAATAAGTTAACAGCCGTTTCTCGGTCGCCGCTTCGAATGATCACCCCGGGAAAAAGCGTTTGACGTTCGAAACTGCCATCTTCTTTCTTCACTTGCAAATCGGTTGGGGTAAGCCCCGATTTGTACAAGCTGGCCATGAATTCTTTGGTAGCCTTCGGATCTCCACTTTCGGCGGGATTGCGGAAAACATAATCGAAATTTCCGTTCGAATAGCTGCGCATTTCACCTAAAACGTCTTCGATGGAGTTGCGGAATTTTTTCAAATCGGGACGCAAATCACCTTCGAGGTAGCATTCCACCACGATCGGTTGCTTCAAATTACCCAACATTTCCGTGGTGGCATCCGACAAAGAGAAACGTCCTTCGGCGGTTAAATCGAATCGTTTATAGACCTTTTGCCCGACCAAATTGAGGAGAACTACGGCCAAAGCGAACAGGGCAAAACGAATCAGTGCGGTTTGTTTTCTACTTTTCATCGGATTACCATTTTCTACTTTCCAAAACCACCTTGGTGCCGTTCAAAAACAACAGAATCAGCCCCAAAAAATACAACAAATCACGGGTATCTAAAACCCCACGGCTCATGCTGTTGTAATGTTCATCCATGCCCAATTGCTGAACCAACTCCATCCAGGCATTCTTCCCGTCGAACAGCAAGGCCAAGGATGATGGAACCACGTACAACAAAGCGCACAACAACAACGACAATAAGAAGGAAACCACCTGATTTTCAACCAAGGATGAACAGAAAATTCCAATGGCAGTGAAGGCAGCACCCAATAAAAATAATCCGAAATAGGAACCCAAAATCGAGCCCATGTCCAAATTCCAACGGGGTTCGGCCAGGTATCCGATCGTCCACAAATAAATCAGCGTAGGAAGAAGGGCCATCAACAAAAGCACCAATCCGGCCAAGTATTTCCCTAAAACCACCTGCATTTCGGTGATGGGTTTGGTGTACAACAGTTCAATGGTATTGTTTTTTCGTTCTTCGGCCAACATGCGCATGGTAAGAGCAGGCAGTAAAAAGAGGAAAACAAACGGACCCATGGAGAAGAGGGTATCGAGATTTGCATAGCCGTATTCCAACAAAGAATACTCAGGCAAAATCCACGTGAACAGTCCAATTCCCAAAAGGAAAACGGCTAATACGACGTACCCGATGAGGGAGCTGAAGAATCCGGCAATTTCTTTTTTGAAGATGGTCATCATGCTGCACCTCCTTGTGTTTTTTCGCGGAAGAGATCTTCCAATGAGGTTTTACGTTCTTCCATTTTCACGACGGTGAGTTGCTTTTGAACGGCCCAAGCGAATAAATTTTGTTGCAAGGGCGTTTGGGCCGCCGCCGTTAACAAAAATTCAACCGATTTTTCCAACTCCGTTACGGCGATCACGCCGGGGATGGTTTTCAATTGATTGATCGAGGTCGTTTCGGCAAATCGAACAGCCAAAAGCATTTGGTTGTTTGGGAGTTGATCAAGCGTACGATCGTCGACCAACTGTCCTTTGTTGATGATCAATACGCGCTGGCACATGGCTTCTACTTCCTGCATGATGTGGGTAGAAAGGATCACGGTTTTTTTCTTGCCCACCTCATTGATCAAATGGCGGATATCTACCAATTGGTTGGGATCTAAACCTGAAGTAGGTTCATCCAAAATCAACACTTTGGGGTCGTGAATCAAGGCTTGAGCAAGGCCAACACGTTGTTTGTAACCCTTGGAAAGTTGCCCAATTTTCTTACTTCTTTCGGGCCCCAATCCTACCAAATCAATCATGCGGGCAACGTGTTGTTGGGGATTGGAGAGTTGGTAATATCCTGCTGCATACAACAAATATTCCTTCACGTACATATCGTAGTAAAGTGGATTGCTTTCGGGCAGGTAACCCACTTGCCGACGAACTTCCAGCGACTGGGAAGCAACATCGAATCCGCAAACTGTGGCTGTTCCCGATGTTTGGGGAATAAAACAGGTGAGAATTTTCATGGTGGTGGATTTCCCAGCACCATTCGGACCCAACAATCCGACTACTTCTCCTTCTTCAATAGTGAAAGATAAGTCGTTGACTGCTTTTTGGGTGCCGTATTCTTTCGTGAGATGTTGTACTTGAACCGACATAATTTCCTTAGAAGCACAAAGATAAACCGAAATAACGGTTTAAAAAGTGATAAGATGGACTGATTGATTTTGCCGTTAGGGAATAAAAAAACCACGATCTCCGAAAAGACCGTGGTACGTTCTATGAAACAAAAGTTGGTTCGATTATGATCCGCAACCGAAACATTCAAACTGACTATGATCGGGACGTTGAGCCAATCCCGCTTGCTGTTTCAAGGCATGGATTTGATCTTCGATTTCGAGGTCATTCAACATGTTTCCAGTCTTCTGATTTTGAAGTTCAAGTATTTGTGCATCAATGCTTTGAGCGGACATGGTAGCGTTGTTCATTGTTGTGTGTTTTTGAGGATAACAAAACTATTGAAAGAAGTTAAATTTTCAACCTCGGTGGAAACGATGTTGATTAAAAACGAGAGCTACCTTCTAACAAAATGGTTTGCAGGGCATTCTGCTCATTTTCCACAGGGAACATCTCTACAAAATTGGACAGAGGGGGAGAGCTTCGGCCACCACAAACGTACTGCCGCCTACGAAAACATTTTCCTTCGATTTTTTTGCGGCAGCCAACGCAGCTTGGTAGGCTTCCATTACGGTATCAAACGTTTGTACGGTTCGGTTTGCCAAGCGAAGGGCTTCGGCTAATTTTTCGGTTTCTAAACCTCTTGGAATTTGCGGCCTTGATGCATAGAAACATGCGTTTTTGGGGAGTTGTTCCACCATCTTGACCAAGTCTTTATCGTTCACTACCCCAATGACGTAATGCCACGTGGTAGAGTCGGATTCCAACACCGCCTTGTTTTCCAGCATTCCAGCTTCGTTATGACCCACATCGGCAATGGCCAAGGGGTTTTCGTGAATAACCTCCCACCGTCCGCGCAAACCGGTATTTTTCCGAACGTTCTGAAAGCCGGCCAAGAAGTGCTCGGTTTCCACCGCCCAACCCATTCGTTGCAATTGGTCGAGCGCTCCAAGGGCGGTAGCGATGTTGTGCTGTTGGTAAGAACCTGGAAGATCAACGACCGCCGATTCCACCCACACTTTCTGATTTTTCCAAATGCGGTATTCGGCCGTAAACAGATTCCGTTGAAGGAGTTCCGCTCGGAAATGAGCATCAGCGAATTTAAGAAGTGCTCTTTTTTCGGAAGCCGTTTCAGAAAAGATGGATTGGATTTCGGGTTGGGTTTGTCCAACAATAACGGGTACTCCCGCTTTGATAATTCCGGCTTTTTCTTTAGCGATGAGCGGGAGGGTATCTCCCAGCAAGTTCATGTGGTCCCAACTGATGTTGGTGATCACACTCAATTCTGGAATGATGATGTTGGTGCTATCCAATCTGCCGCCCAAGCCGGTTTCAATGACCGCAATATCCAGCGGCAGTTGAGCGAACCACCAAAATGCCAAGGCAACGGTGATTTCGAAAAAAGAGGGTTGGATTTCATCGATTAAGGGTTCGATATTGTTCACAAACTCCACCACTTTTTCTTCGGGGATGCAGTTACCGTTCCAACGGATTCGTTCGCGGAAATCGAGCAAATGGGGAGAAGTAAAAAGACCGGTTTGCAACCCAGCTTCCTGCAAGGCCGAGGCTAAAAGGTGGGAGGTGCTGCCTTTTCCGTTGGTGCCAGCAACGTGAACGGTTTTGAAAGACTTGTGTGGATTTCCAAGCGCTTTGCTGAGGGCTTTGATGTTGTTTAAATCGGCCTTGTAAGCGGCGGGACCGATTCGGGTAAACATGGGAAGTTTGGAAAAGATGTAATCAACCGTTTCGGGGTAGGAGCGCATGAAAGAAAATTATTGCAACTTGAATCGGTAAGTGATAGTTCCTTCTTTTTCTGCTTCGTCGTTGGGATTTGCGCTGAAAATATGTTGTTTAGCGTTGTTTTCGCAGAGCTTCCAGATGTTGCGGTCGGTAATGGTGGTTAATGGAACTCCGCCTCTTACCCGCAACACTCTTCCGTCGTTATCCACCCAAATTTTTACGGTGACCACACCTTCCACTTGAACGTTGGTTTCCACGGATGGCCCGCCGCGGTATTGACGGCCAGCTACATTCCCCATTCCGGTTCCCGCGGCACCGCTTCCAGAACCATCGCCATTGAAATTATTTGAATTGGGATTCCCGTTGGGGTTTCCTTGATTCCCTTGTCCACCGGCGATGCCTTGGGATCCTGCGGTTCCTTGTCCACCTGGTCCGTTACCGCCTTGCCCGCCTTTCGAGTTCTTCATGGCGTTGGCTGCTCGTTTGCGGGCTTCGTCCATCTGTTTTTGGCGTTCTTCGGCCAGAAGGCGTTTTCTTTCAGCCTCTTGTTGAGCCAAGCGGTCTTGATCTTGTTTTTGTCGATCCAATTCTTTTTGTCGACGTTCTAGGGCTTTGGCTACAATATCAGCATCCTCTCCATTTTCTTGTTGAAGATCGTTGGAAGGAGCGGCGGCAGCATTTTGCGGCGTTGGTGGTGGAGAATTGGGATCAACGGCGGGAAGATCGGAGGGTTGGTCGCCGGCGGCTGGTGCTGCATCGGCCTCTCCAGAT
This sequence comes from Bacteroidota bacterium, assembly GCA_027488715.1. Lineage (GTDB taxonomy): Bacteria > Bacteroidota > Bacteroidia > UBA7662 > CANHCV01 > CANHCV01. Next base: position 8,000 of record JAIYBD010000216.1, read on the forward strand.
CCGGTATCATCAAATCCTAAATTAACTTCCAAACCTTCCGAAGTACCTTCCAAGGGAGGAATTCCAGAAAAATGGAACAGGAATAAGAAAGCAAAAAGCAATCCGATGATGGATGCCGTAATCACGGCAGCGCGTCGTTGAATTTGTTGTTGACTGAGCACTGGTTTCATCACGAGGGGATGCTTTGAAGAATAAATTTCCACAAAATAACGGAATGCTTTGGAAAGTTATTGCAGGAATATTTCCACGTTAAAAAAGTTTGTCGGTTTTTTTGGTCGATGGCGCAACAAAGTCTGGGTTGGAAAGGTCTTTGGGGCAAACTGCTTGATTTCGATAGTAACTTTAACACGTGAAGGAATTTCATCACCTCGTACAAGGCTGTGCGGTTGGCAATCCAGCCAGTCAGAAAGCGTTGTACGATCAATTTAAATCGATGGTTTTCTCCATTTGTTGGCGTTACACGGGAAACCGAAGTGAGGCAGAAGATGTATTTCAGGAGGTTTTTATTCGAATTTTTCAACGGATCGAACAATTAAAAGATCCTGCCGCTTTGGAAGGATGGATCCGGAAAGTTTCGGTAAACGCCTGTTTAAATGCCATCAAAGAGCGAACCAAAGGACGATCTGAATCGTGGGATGAATCCTTAGAAATTGGAAAATCGGATCATTCGGCCCTCGAATATGAAGATTTGATGAATTTGGTTCAAAAACTTCCGCCGCAATACCGATTGGTTTTCAACTTGTCGGTTATTGAGGGGTACAACTTTGAAGAGATCAGCGATCAGCTGGGAATTTCAGAGTCAACAGTACGATCGAATTTGCATCGTGCTCGACATTGGTTACAAGAAAAATTGGGAAAAAATGGATATTAACCCACAAAAGATGGATGAGCTGTTTCAGCGGGCCGCCGATGGTTTTCGGCCGGAGGCCCCCGAGCACAGTTGGCCCGAAATTGAAAAAAGAATTCGACGCAAAAAGAAAAAAGGCATCGGCTTTTGGCTGAGCATGGCTTCCTTATTCTTCATCGTTGGTGGCGCCGGAGCGTGGATGGGATTGTCATCTGCCTCTTCTACTCCTACCCAATCATTGGCAGAGCAGCCTGCTTCAACTTCCATCCCAGGAAACATCTCATCTATTTCTTCCTCAAATCCATCCAAAACATCCTCTAAAAATCCTACCTCGAGTACTCCTTCTTCTCTATCGAATAAGCCTTCAACAACAGCAATATCAACCACGTTCACCGCTTCAGAAAAAAGCGATAACCCAGCCCAAAAGTCGGGAACAGCAACAAATTCATCTTCAAAAAGTAGCTTGAAGAAAGTAGGAATTTTCAACAGCTCGCGTTCCGAAACCTTGGCAGAATCATCCTCTTCAACATCCAAAACAGCGAAGAAGAACCGAACTGTGCGACGTTCCAAAACAGCTATTTCAGGAAGATTCACCACTTCTCCGATTTTGGAAGAAAATTTTTCGAAGATGTTTCAAGATCAGGTTTCAAGCCAAGATGTGCAACAAAAACCCTTGTTTTTGGCTTCTTTGAATTCAAAAACCCCACGGTTGAATTTGTTTTGGGATTCGAATCCCATGAAAATCATCATCGATGAAGATCCGATTTCTACCGAAAAGCCTAAGAAGAATTTGTTTGATCAAATGCCCGGACCAAGTTGGGGTTTTGTTTTTCAACCGGAATACGTGAACAATTGGGAACAAATGCGAAGTGCCTATCTTCAAAATCAAAATGGCAATCCTGTTGTAACTCCCGTTGATCCCAATTTCCGTTCTTCTTTAAATAGTTTGAACCACAATGTTGGATTTTCAATGGCGTTACAATCGCGTTTTGCGATTGATTTAAAGACCAGTTTTGATTTTGGATTGAGTTATGGTTTCCGGAACGATCGCCAAAATTATTTCGAGTGTTTCAATGCTGGTACCGGTGAAAGCAAACTTCATTACCAACCGTTAGCGGGATGGAACAGTACGCCACAAACATTTCAAAATAGCTACCATTATGTTTCTCTACCTGTTGGAATGACCCACGCCTTAACGGGAAATGTGAAATCAACCGGATTTCGATTGCATTGGAATTTGGTTCCTCAGTTTTTGGTGGCCGGAAAATCCATGACGTTTGATTTTGATCGAGATGGATTTGTTTCTGGAGCCATTTCCAAGAATGAAGTTTACCGCAGAACGGGATTAACTGCTGGCTTAGGTTTGGGTTATGCGGTAAAAATGAATGCGCGTACCTTATTGGAAACGGGCATTCAATGGAACGGAAATTGGAGCACCTTATTCAACGAATATTACCCGGTTGATAAGCGTTTTGGTGCGATTGGTGCTCGAATTGGATTGGTTTTTAAGTGAGAATGAGATGAGTATTGTATTGCCGGTAAAAGGAAAAATGCCTCAGTTGGGTGAACGGGTTTGGCTTGCTCCCAACGCTACCGTGGTGGGAGATGTAACGCTTGGAAACGATTGTACCGTTTGGTTCAATGCTGTAGTTCGGGGCGATGTTCATTTTATTAAGGTAGGCGACCGAACCAATATCCAAGACGGGGCCGTGATTCACGGAACCTATGAAAAAGCTTCAACCACGATTGGGAACGATGTTTCCATTGGCCACAATGCGTTGGTTCACGGATGTACGGTTGGAAATCATGTGTTGATTGGCATGGGCGCCATTGTGATGGATAATGCTGTTTTGGAGGATTATTGTATGATTGCCGCCGGAGCGGTGGTTTTAGAAAATACCGTTTGCGAATCCGGCTATTTGTATGCTGGAATTCCAGCTAAAAAGATCAAGCCGCTCGACGATCGATTGCGCAATGTGGTGGAAATAACCCCTCCACGATACATGGAATACGCTTCTTGGTTTCAAGAAACTGATTCTAAAAATGAGTTAAAAGATAAAAATCTGTGAAAAATCTGCTAAATTTGAAAATTCCAACCACTATGAAAATATTCAATCTTATGAAATTATCTCGGAATTTCAAGATGTGGGCCCTTGCGGTTCTAGCCATCTTGTCATTGGGAACCCAGGTTCAAGCATCCCACGTTTTTGGAGGTGAAATTACCTGGAGAGCTGTTCGCGACAATAATCCTCAAAACTTCCGTCGCGATGGTTATGGTTTCATTTTTATCATGACGGTTTACCGCGATTGTAGTGGTATTCCCTTGAATGGACTTACTCCAAGTATTTCGGTTCAAGGCAATCCTTCTGACAAATTTGGTTCTGTTGTAAACACCATTAGCCTAAATCCAGCTCCTGGACGATTGGGAACTGGATATGAAATTACGCCGATTTGTGGTGGGACTACTAGCATTGTTCGCTGTGGTGCAGGTAATCCTCTTGGTGGTGGCGGAGGTGCAGCGAGTCGTGGAGCGATTGCCGCTGTTCAATTTTGGTCCGATACCGTGTGGTTAACCGGTGTTCCTCCTTCAACAGGTTGGTTATTTCAATCCGCTGCTGGAGCCATTCCTTGTTGTAGAAACGCCAACGATAATACGAGTTGTTCTGGTGACATGGTTTTGCGTGCTCGCATGCTACCATACTTCATTCAAGGGCCTGGAGGACAGCTTGTTGGGTTAAATGTTCAAAATATGGGGGATGGTTCACCTCAATTCGCTGAAGCTCCTGCGGCAACTACAGTGGCTAATCCTGGAGGTGTTGATACCGTCATTTACAACAACAATGCCGTAGATTTTGATTTGGATTTTACCCGCTATTGGATCGATAATCCATTTAGCGCTTTGAATACTCCCTGTAATTACAACCGAGGCTACACCACTTTAAATCCCATGCCGGGTATCGTTCGGCCTTACGGTCCAGGGGTTTCTGCCTTAGATACCTTAACAGGAGAATTGCGATTTTTACCCCAAACACAGGGAAACTTTCTCTTGTGTATTCGGGTAGAAAGTTATCGGGGTAATCAAAAAATTGCCGAGGTCTTCCGCGATTTCCAATCGGTGAATATTGCTAATAGTCCAGGATTGGGATACAATCCCATTCAAAGTCCACCCGTTGTTACGGCACCTTTTAAAACTCCCCAAGGCCAACCAACCTATTCGGGTACCTATTTTGTAGGAGATAAAATTGAGTTTGGGGTTCGTGCCACCGATTTTAATCCTTTCGGAGATAGCGTTTACCTATTCTTCAATAGCAATCCTGTTTTTGGTGCGTTTGTTCCTGGTCCAGACACCCTACATGCCGATTCTGGTTGTGTTCGTCGTCCTTGTGCGGTAGTAAAAGCTCCATCGGGCCAGCGAATCATTCCCATGTCGTTGAATGGTGTTCCCATCGGTTATGGTGTTGGTCGTTCCAGTGCAGCACAAATGATTTTTAGTTGGCAAACCGGTTGTGGAAATATTCGAACAGAAACAACCACCGGAAACCAAGCCTTTATCGATAAAGGCAATTACTCCTTCAACCTAACCGCTCGCGATAATCAATGTCCATTCAACGGCAGGGTGGTAAAATCCTTGAATATTGAACTTTTAAACGTTCCCAAAATCAATCCAACTCCACGAAGTATTGTGATGGTTAACAATGGAATCAAAATTTCTTTTGGAAATCTTATTGATGTGACTACCAAGGAACCTCAAGATTCCAATTTATTCACTTCCATTCGAAGAAGAGCAAAGCAATTCAAAGAAATTCAGGTGTTTAAAGATAGTTGCGGAATAAACAAGGGGCTGATTTATCGAATTAAACCTCCTACTTTTGCCAATGATACCCTTTTGGTTGGTTGGTTTTTCCGATTCCGCGATTGGACTGATACCTTCAACATCAACTACAACTGCAATTACCGATATTCCTTCCGTGTGATTACCGGTTGCGATACCACCCCTTCCAGCTTGTCAGCTCCATACACCTTGATGAGTGTTCTCGCTATTAAAAATAACGACACCTCCAACATCAATTTCAGTGGAATTACAACCGATACGACCTTCAAATTGAATGCTCGTAACATCATTCAAAGAAGAATTTCCAACAATCCCAATGCTCCATGGGTAAATATTGCCACCATTAACGGAAATGTTTACAACTACAAAGATTCCACAGTTGCAATTTGCGGAGATAGTGTTTACTACCGCATTCAATACCAAGAAGATGTTGTATTACTACGTGATACCACTTTTACTATCAATACATGCCTGAATCCTAATCAATTGAGTGCAACGCTAACAGGGCGCTGGGCTTTAGCAAATACACGTCCTGAGTTTCTTTTCCCCATGAAAATTGATAGTTGTAACTTCACTTATTATGTGATTGGTACGGATACTCAAACCATTTCGACCTTCAGTCCTACTTCAAATCCGGTGTATTACTTCGATGCAAATCCACCATCAGATCTTCAATTCAAAATGATTACGGTAGATACGACCAACATCAATCAAGATATTTTGTTGTATGGCGATACCACCAACGCATTGGATTTCAAGCAATACAATTTTTACCAGCGTACAGCTCCTGGACCGCTTGCGCCAGCCATCGGTTCCGACCTTCAGAAAAATCGTGCTTTCTTCCGTGATAACGGTCGCAGTGGAGCTACCAATTCCTATACCTATGAATTAACAGCACGCGATAGCTGTAACAAAGAATCCAATTACGCCAACAGTACCCTTTCTTCCATTTATTTGAATGGACAAGTGAATACCTGCGGCGGCCGTATCGACCTAACCTGGAATTTGCCCGGAAATTGGAAAGGCGGTATCAAAGAGATCAATATCATGCGTAATAACGGAGGAACTTGGACTAATTTAGCCACCCTTCCCGCTACCGCCACCACGTATTCCGATACCAGTCGTTTAGTGGAAGGTGATTCGTACTGCTATTCCATTTGGATGGTAAACAATACAGATAACTCCCTGATTGCCAATAGTAATCAGTCTTGTATCAAGGCCGACATCGTACGTAAACCCAAAGATTTGTACATCCGTTACGCTTCGGTTGACACGCTTTCTCAAAAAGTGAAATTGGCGTGGATCATCGATAGCATTGCAGAAGTAAAATCATTTGTCGTTGAACGCAATTCGGGAAATGGTTTTGTTCCAGTTGCTACCCTTCCTGCCCTTAATCCAGCAAGCTCAATTCGACAGTATTTCGAATACACTTACATCGATTCCTCTGCCGAGGTTAACGCAACTTCTCACATCTATCGAATTCTAAGTATCGACCTTTGCGATTCAATTTTCACTTCCGTGAATTCTGCTAAAACCATCCTTTTATCCGGCCAAGCTTTGGGTAATTTCACCAATTCTATGACTTGGAATGAATACTTGGATTGGATCAATGGGGTGAAGGAATACGAAGTTCTTCGAAATATTCCAGCGAATTCTACCGCTTTCTCCTCCGTCCTCGCAAAACCTGTGACCGATCGCAGTTTTATCGACGATGTTTTCTTGTTGGAAGATAACGATGGGAACTTCTGCTACATCATCATGGCGGTTGAGAATGGCATCAATAAATACGGATTAATCGATACCTCTTTCTCCAATCGCTTGTGCGTAACTCAGGAACCTCGCTTGTTCGTTCCAAACGTAATCGCTCCAGATGGATTGAACAACAAGTTTTATCCAAAGGGTACGTACATCAACAAGAAGAGCAATTACCGCATGGAAATCTTCAACCGTTGGGGTGAGAAAATTTATGAAACCACCAACTTTGAAGATGGATGGGATGGGACATTCAAAGGTTCCATCGTTCAACACGGAATGTACATTTACATCATCAATTTCCAAGATGCAAATGGAAGAAACCTCACCAAAAAAGGATATTTCCAAATCATCGATTGATGATTCACTACTGAAAATAAAAAAGGGGTTGACATCGGTCAACCCCTTTTTTTATGCCAAATTTTTTTGAACAAGGATACCATCGACAAAATTCCCTCGAAGGTTAAGCCAGTTTTTCAAGTGGCCAGCCTTTTCGTATCCGGCTTTTTCAAAGGCACGAAGGCTGGCAACGTTGTCTTCCGAAATAATCGCCCACAAGTTGGAAATGGAGAAGGTTTGAGCCAAGGATTCCGTTTCAAGTAAAATCCGTGTTCCCCATCCTTGGTTCCGGTGCTCGGAGTGGGCAATGATGATTCCAATTCCGGCCCGTTGATGCTGTGGGTGGTAATCGAATAATTCTACCGTGCCAATGGATTCCCCGTTTACATCAATAATCCAGCGCTGCTGCCCATGAACTTCCAAGGCCCTTGGCCCTTCCAAACAAAAGGCCTGCAGTTCCATTAACGTAGGTGGGGTGTTGGAGTCCTGAGCATCCCGAAGTTCTGGGTCGTTGTCCCAAAGGAATAAGGTCATGGCATCTTCGGGCTCTAAAACCCGCAACCGAATTATCCCTTCCATATTCCTTCGAATACGCGGGTTGCGGGACCGATCAATAGGATTTTCGATGTTTTCCCATGAATCCATGTCCATTGCACTTCCAAATTTCCGCCGGGAACTTGAATGGAAATGCGGTTGTTTTCTTTTTGAGAGGATGTTTTTGCTACATACGCCAAAGCGGCGGCGGTAACTCCCGTTCCACAAGAAAAAGTGGGTGCCTCTACTCCCCGTTCAAAGGTGCCTACCCAAAGGCTGTTCTCGTTTAACGGGGCCACAAAATTTACGTTGATGCCTTCTTTTTCAAATTCCGGTAAATGCCGGATGTGGTAGCCTCTTTGTTGGATTTCTTCCAGAGAAATGGGTTGTTCAACCCATTGAACGTAGTGGGGAGATCCGGTATTTCCGATATAATCGCCATTGGGTAAGGGCTTCATTTCCGCAGATGCGCACATTTCCAATTGAATGAATCCGTTTTTGATCCAAGCTTGGTGTGGCCCATCGATGGCGATGAATTGAGTAGATTCCCCGGTAAATATCCCGAGTTGGTGGGCGAAATGAACGATGCACCTTCCTCCGTTGCCGCACATGCTGCTTTCATTTCCGTCGGAATTGAAATACACCATGCGAAAATCGTAGGGAGCTTCGGCGTTTTCAACGAGCATCAACCCGTCGGCGCCCACCCCGAAACGGCGGTGGCAGAAGGCTGCAACCTCTTCGGGGGTGGGCTTCCAACCCACGGCTCGGTTATCGATTAAAATAAAATCGTTCCCGGTGCCGTGGTATTTGGTAAAGGGAATGTTATTCATCAATTGGGGGTGTGCAATCCACCGCAAACGTTGATCGTTTGGCCGTTGATGTACCCGCTCATGTCTGATCCCAAGAATACGGCCAAATTGGCAACGTCTTCGGGTGTACCCGGACGCTTCAACGGAATCATGTCGTTCCAGCCTTTGATCACCTCTTCGCTCAATTCACCGGTCATTTCGGTAGCGATGAAGCCGGGAGCAATGGCATTGCAACGAACACCGCGAGAGCCCATTTCTTTGGCAACCACTTGGGTGAAACCGATGACACCGGCCTTGGAAGCCGAATAGTTGGCTTGGCCTGGATTTCCATTTCTTCCAACAATGGAGGTGATGTTGATGATGGATCCTTTTCGATTCTTCATCAAGACTTTCATGGCGTTTTTCGTGATATTGAAAACCGATTTCAAATTGGTATCGATCACTTGATCCCATTGTTCTTCGGTCATGCGAAGCAATAGGGTGTCGCGGGTGATGCCTGCATTGTTCACCACAATTTCCAAAGTACCAAAGTCGGCCACAATGGAATCGATCAAGGCTTCAGCCTGAGCGAAATTGGCAGCGTCGGATTTGTATCCTTTGGCGCGAACACCGAAGGCTTTCAATTCTTCTTCGAGGGCGCGGGCCTTTTCTTCAGAAGAGAGGTAAGTGAAGGCGACATCAGCACCCATTTCAGCAAATTTTTTCGCAATACCGTTTCCGATTCCGCGACTGGCTCCGGTAATCAAAGCCACTTTTCCATCAAGTAATTTCATGCAACAAATTTAAGCATCAATTTTTAATCTTCCCGTTAGGGATTCAATCGGAATTTGGTGGTCGTTCCTTGTTCATCTTTCATCCAAATGATGAGATCTTTAGGAAGAAATTGGAGCGATTTGGTTTCGTTGGGCAATAGGCGAAACGATCCGCTCCAACGGCCATCGACCGTTCCCCAAGCGATGTTGATCGGCTGCGAAGATTGGGATGAAATGAAAGATCCTGCAATCGACCAACTAGAATTTTCCAGCATGCTGCTGCTCAAAACTACCGAAAACGTTTGGCTGGAAGAATCGGTTTTGCAACCGTTGGAAACGGTTAATTTTGCCCGAAACGGCCCTGCCGAATTGTAGCGGTGAATGGGGTTTCGAGAGGTATCGGTAGTTCCATCCCCAAAATCCCACAGTTGGGAAACATTTCCCGTAGATTGATTGGTGAATTGCACATGTTGCCCCGTGGTTTGGGTGGTAAATTGGGATTTTAAGGGAAAATTGGGAGTGATGTTCCACACGGAAAGGGAATCGAATACCACTGAATCCGACATGCTTTGAAGACGCAAAGCTGTGGCATGTCCTAAGGTGTACATGAATGGATTGGCGAGTACCCGACTTTGGAAAATGGTGGAATAAAGCACACAAGCCGATAAGTAGGAACCGGTTTGATTGGGGTGGGAGTTATCGGAATCGTGCAAAACCTCGGTCGAATCATCTCGAATAGATCTTCTCCACGCCCATCCCACAGGAGCACAAAAAGCCTGATGGGTTTGAGTTAGTTGCAAATAGGTATCTCGAAGTCGCCAGCTCATTCCTTCGTAGGTGCAAATGGGAGGGTAGGAAGCGCAATTGGATTGATCGCCATAACGCCGGCCCCAAGTCATGAAAAAGACCACTTTTCCGCAAGGAGAGTATTTTTTGATAGAATCTACCAAACGTTGGGCATAGGGAAAAACTTCTACAGCGGTTTGGGAGGGAGGAAAGGCGGGGCGTTGACTTTGCTCTTGGAGCACCACGAAATCCCACCCGCCTTGTCGAATTTTCGCCATGGTGTTTGGATCAGTACTGTGGCTTTGAAACGTATATCCGCCCACCAGGGCAGAATCTACCACCATGCTTTTGCCTCCAACGGTGGCCAAGGATTGAATGAGGGACGGAAGTCCGTTCACGTAGGTGTACGAGTTACCGATGAACAAAACCCGGGTTTGGGCCCAGCCGATGTTGGCCAAAAGGCCCGTCGCAAGAAAAAAAATCCACTTCATAAGGGGGAATGAAAGGTTGAAAATACACTTTTTTGACGATGAATAGATAAAAAAAGTTCAAGCAGGAGCGACATTTCTGCTGTTAATTTTTTCTAGGTGTAAGAAATGTGGGAACTACTTTTTGGCAAGTGAGGGGGTTTGTTTGCATCTTTGCGCATGCAAAAAGTATTGATCATCGACTCGGGTTCCCAATACACCCAGTTGATTGCCCGTCGGGTACGTGAGCAGCAAGTTTACTGCGAAATTCATCCTTTTCATACCGCACCTGCCCCCGATGCCGATACCATTGGTGTCATTTTTTCGGGCTCTCCGGCCTCGGTTCACGATGCCAACGCTCCTCAACTCACGGTAGATCAATACGCTCACTTGCCCATTTTGGGTGTTTGTTACGGAGCCCAATATTTGGCCCAGGTCAATGGAGGTGCTGTGATTCGTTCCCAAATTCGGGAGTACGGACGAGCTCATTTGAATTCGGTTGATTCGACCTGTCCGCTTTTCAAACATATTCCAGCGGGGAGTCAGGTTTGGATGAGCCACGGCGATACCATTGGGACGTTGCCTGCGGGCGCCAAAGTGGTAGCGTCTACCGACCATGTTGAAAATGCTGCCTATGTTTTCGAAGGGAAACCACATTATGCCATCCAATTTCACCCTGAAGTGACGCATTCCCTCGATGGAAAGCAGTTGATCGAAAATTTCTTGGTGGAGATTTGCGGTGCTCACCGGGATTGGACTTCTGAAAATTACATCGATGCGACCTTGCAGCAATTGAAGGATCAAGTAGGATCCGATACGGTGGTGATGGGTTTGTCGGGCGGAGTTGATTCTACCGTTGCGGCTACGTTATTGTCAAGAGCCATTGGAAATCAATTGGTTTGCATTTTCATCGACAATGGTTTATTGAGAAAAGACGAGTATGAGGCCGTTTTGGAAAGCTATAAAAACCAAGGCCTCAACATCATTGGAGTAGATGCCAAGCAACGTTTTTACGATGCGTTGACCGGAATTTCAGATCCAGAACAAAAGCGTAAAACCATCGGCCGCGTTTTCATTGAGGTATTCGATGAAGAAGCGAATAAAATCGATGGAGCTCGTTGGTTGGGTCAGGGAACCATCTATCCCGATGTTATTGAATCGATGACGGTTCATGGTCCTTCGGCTACGATTAAATCACACCACAACGTGGGTGGTCTTCCCGAAGACATGAAGCTGAAGGTGGTGGAACCGCTTCGCAGTTTATTCAAAGATGAGGTTCGTTTGGTTGGACGTGCATTGGGTTTACCTAACACGCTTTTAGGTCGACATCCGTTTCCGGGTCCGGGATTGGCCATTCGTATTTTGGGCGATATCACGGCAGATAAAGTTCGGATTCTTCAGGAGGCCGATGCCATTTTCATTCAGAATTTGAAGGACAGCAATTGGTACGATAAGGTATGGCAAGCAGGCGCGATTTTCCTTCCCGTTCAAAGCGTGGGAGTGATGGGCGACGAGCGTACCTACGAGCACGTGATTTGTTTGCGAGCTGTTCAATCGGTAGACGGTATGACAGCCGATTGGAGTCACTTGCCGTATGAGCTACTGGGTAAGATTTCAAACGAGATCATCAATCAGGTAAAAGGAATTAACCGGGTGGTGTACGATATTTCATCGAAACCGCCGGCAACGAT
>JAIYBD010000029.1 GCA_027488715.1 Bacteroidota bacterium
CCATTTAAAATATCGACTCCGGCGTTGTATAAAATGATATCTGGTTGAATTTCATGAAGTAATATGGGCAAGTGAAAGGCCAATTCTTCAAGATATTCCTCGTCGTTTGTTCCCGGTTGAAATGATACATCCAAATCGCTTTCTAATTTTTGCAATGGGTATGTTTTTTCGGCATGCATTGAAAAGGTAAAGCATTGGGGATTGGATTTCATTAGGCTTGCGGTTCCGTTTCCTTGGTGAACGTCCAAATCCACAATGAGAATTCGATCCATTCCTCCCAAAATTCCTAAGTTTGCTCCAAGGGCAAGGTCGTTAAGCAAGCAAAACCCTTCTCCACGATCGCGAAATGCATGGTGGGTACCTCCGGCAATGTTTACTCCAAAGCACTGGTTTTCATAAGCGTGTTGGATGAGTTCCCAAGTGCCTTGAACAATTCTTTTTTCCCTTTCCCAAAGTTGCTCTGACCAAGGAAATCCCAGTTTTCTAACCTCTTGAGGATTTAAGGTTCCTTTTTGTAATTTTTGAATGTATTCTTCGGAATGTGTTGTTTTGATCCATTCGTCCTTCATGGGTTCAGGGGAGATCCAAATTTCATGGGCATTTCCAAAATACGTATCACAAAATGTTTTTAGCCGGTGGTATTTCTCCATGGGAAACCTATGATTTTGGGGCAATGGATGAATAAAATCGGGATGGAAGGCAATTTTCATGAGAGGTACAAATGTACTGAAAATTTGACCTTGAAAACTTATTCACATTGACTTCGTTAGACACTTGTCTTGGTAAATTTGTAAGATGGATTTTTTGAAGGATTTAAACGAGAATCAACAACAATCGGCCACGGCTTTGGAAGGGCCGGTGATGATTGTTGCTGGAGCGGGTTCTGGAAAAACCAGAGTTTTGACTTATCGCATCGCCTATGCCATGTCGCTAGGAAATGATCCTTTTCGAATCTTGGCGTTAACTTTTACCAATAAAGCGGCCCGAGAAATGCGCGACCGTATTGAAAAATTGGTAGGTTCCGATGCACGAAATCTTTGGATGGGGACTTTTCACTCCATTTTTGCCCGGGTTCTACGTGCTGAAGCCAAACACCTTGGATTTGAAAGTGATTTTTCCATCTATGATTCCGATGATTCAAAATCGGTCCTCAAGGGGATTGTTAAGGAATGGGGCTTGGATGACAAGCTGTACAAAATCAATTCGATGGCGTCAAAGATCTCAAGCTTGAAAAACAAGCTTATTGGTCCTCAAGATCTACCTAATCATCCCAATTTTATCGATGAAGAGATTTTAGCCGGTCGAAAACGGTTCCCTGAGTTATTCGTAGAATACCAAAAACGACTGTTCAAATCGGGAGCCATGGATTTCGATGATTTATTGTACAAAACTTGGTGGTTGTTCAATACCAATCCGGAGGTACTCTACAAATACCAGCATCGTTTTCATTTTATTTTAGTAGACGAGTACCAAGATACCAATCCAGTTCAGTACGAAATCATCAAAATGCTCAGTGCTGTATTTCGCAATATTTGCGTGGTTGGTGATGATGCTCAGTCCATTTATGGTTTCCGAGGAGCTGATATTTCCAATATTCTTAATTACGAGAAGGATTACCCCGATTATCGCTTATTCAAACTAGAACAGAACTATCGCTCCACTAAAACCATTGTTGCCGCAGCTTCAGATATCATCAAAAATAACTTGAAGCAGATTGAGAAAAACATTTGGACGGACAATGATATTGGAGAAAAAATAACCATCACTCGTTGTTCCAACGATACCGAAGAGGGGAAAATGGTGGCTCAAAGCATTTTTGAAGAAAAAATGCGCCGGCAAAAAAGAAACAACGAATTTGCCATTCTGTACCGAACCAATGCGCAATCTCGATCCATGGAAGAAGCGCTTCGTCGATTGAATATTCCTTATCGCATTTACGGAGGACTTTCATTCTATCAACGAAAAGAAGTAAAAGATCTCATCGCTTATTTAAGAATTATTTCAAATCCCAGTGATCAGGAAGCGCTTAAACGGATTATCAATTATCCTGCTCGTGGAATAGGTGATAAGACCATCCAAAAATTGGTGGTCGTTGCCGATCAAAATAACATGTCCATCTGGAATGTGATTCAACATGCTCAGTCACTAAATTTAGGAACCATCGCCAATAAAGTATCGGAATTTGGAACCATGGTTGAAAGTTTCGTGATCGAGTCTAAAAAGCTAAATGCGGCAGATTTAGCCGAATTGGTTGCGAAACAAAGCGGAATACTGCACGATTTACACTCGGATAAATCGGTAGAAGGCTTAGCTAGGTTCCAGAATTTGGAGGAATTGCTTAATGGTATTCGTGAATTTGTGGAAGATGAAAATCAGGAAGACAAATCACTTTCTGCTTATTTGCAAAATATTGCCTTGGTCTCCACCACCGACACCAACAGCGATGAGGAAGAAAACGATAAAGTGACGTTGATGTCCATTCACATGGCCAAAGGATTGGAATTCCCGTTTGTTTATTTGGTTGGATTGGAGGATGGATTATTCCCAGGTAACATGAGTTTAACCGACAAGGCGGAGTTGGAAGAAGAGCGTCGCTTGTTTTATGTTGCCGTAACGAGAGCTGAGGAAGTATTGAAGATTTCGTATGCCGTAACTCGATTCAAAAATGGTAGCTTGATTTTTTCCGAACCCAGCCGATTTCTTGGAGAAATTAATCCGGCCTACGTTTCCATTGAAGGGAATATGAATACCGTTCGGCCGGTCTATGGAGGTGGTGGAACATCCGGATACGGGAATCGCCCCGTTTACCAACGTCCTCAAGACGGGAATGTACCTTCCAAAGACGGTGGGTTGGCTTTTACCCCCATCTCAAAAAGTAATCCATCTTTTGCGCAAAAAGCGAAAACTGCACCGCTACAGTTTAATACAAAAAAAGAACCTTCTGCACCTTCAAGTGTTGATTTTACCCCATCCGATCCATCCGAAATTGTGGAAGGTTGCCAAGTAGAGCATGCCCGATTTGGTCAAGGATTGGTAGAGAAAATCGAGAAAATTGGAGGCGATTCCCGCGCAACCATTCGTTTTGGTCAAGAAACAAAAAGTTTAGTATTGAAATTCGCCCGTTTGAGAGTTATTCCCTCGTGACCCGTCGTCGATTTATTCATCAATTAATTCCATTCTTTATGGTTCCTGCCTTAACAAATTTGGGGGAATTGGGTGCATTTGCTTCTCAACTTCCAAAAACTCCTCGCATGCCAGTCCTGTTTCTAGGGCATGGAAGCCCAATGAATGCCATTGAGGAAAATGTTTTCGTAAAAGGATTTCGAGATATAGCCAAAGAAATTCCAACACCAAAAGCGATTCTGTGCATTTCCGCTCATTGGTATATTTCAGGAACAAAAGTAACTTCCATGGCAATGCCCCAAACGATTCATGATTTTTATGGCTTTCCTCCAGAACTGCATCAGAAAAAGTATCCGGCACCTGGGTCACCAGAATTGGCTAAATCCATTCAAGAGATTTTGGGAAACGAGGTCGTTGAATTGGATGAATCTTGGGGATTAGATCATGGTGCATGGAGTGTTCTTTGCCACTTGTATCCGAATGCCAACATTCCAGTCATTCAATTGAGCATCGATCACCGTAAGGATCCTTCCTGGCATTTTGAATTAGCGCATCGACTAAAAAGTCTTCGTGATCGAGGCATTTTGATCGTTGGGAGTGGAAACATCATTCATCATTTGGGTAAAGTGGATTTCTCAAAAATCAATGAAGTTGGATTTGGGTACGATTGGGCGCATGAGGCGAATGCATGGATTCATCAAAAAATTAATGATCGTGATTGGAATGCATTTCTTCATTATCAAAAACAGGGTCGGGCAGTGCAACTTGCAGTTCCAACCCCTGAGCATTTCTTACCCCTCATTTATTCTTTAGGTTTAACCGACCAAGATGAGCTTATTGAAACTTTCAATGATCATCTGATTGCTGGTTCATTAAGCATGACCTCTCTTAAAATTGGAGGAATAAACTAATTTTCCTAAACGGGGTTACTTTTCAAAAAAATTATCATCTTTGCGCCTTGATTCATTACAATACTTTCGAAATTAGTTCAGATCGCCCGTGGGTTACCTTTGTTCATGGAGCAGGTGGAAGTTCTAACATTTGGTTCAAACAATTGCGCAGTTTTCGTCAAGAATTCAATATTTTATTGTTGGATTTGCGCGGCCATGGTGGACATCACCAAGGCATGCCCAAAGACGTTTTGAGCAAAAAATATACTTTCGACTCCATTGCTCAAGATATCATTGAAGTAATGGATCACCTTAAGATAGAAAAGTCGCATTTCATTGGTATTTCCTTGGGAAGCATTCTAATACGACATTTGGCGGAGAAACATCCGGATCGGGTAGCGAGCATGATTTTGGGAGGTGCGATTCTAGAAATGAATGCGAAGTCAAAACTTTTAATTTGGCTAGGTAATAATCTGAAACACGTTTTTCCTTATTTGGTCTTGTATCGTTTTTTTGCTTTTGCGATCATGCCCAAAAAAAATCACAAGCAATCTCGAAATTTATTCATCCAAGAAGCAAAAAAACTCTATCAAAAGGAATTTTTGAGGTGGTTCAAACTCACCGCAGAGCTAAAGCCGTTGCTTAAATGGTTCCGTCAAGTTGAATTGCCAATCCCCACGTTGTACATCATGGGAGAAGAGGATTACTTATTTCTTCCGTCCGTCCGAGAAGTCGTTTCGCAACATCAAACCTCTTCCCAATTGCATGTGATTCCGCAGTGCGGACACGTGGTCAACGTAGAACAACCTTCGGTGTTCAATGAAGTTGCGATGAGGTTTATTGCCAATCAACCCCGCTGATCTTTCGACTGCAGGTATTCCATTTCTTGGCGGTAGGAAACGGTTTGATGGAATTTTTTCTGATTAGAAATGAAGCGTTCA
>JAIYBD010000036.1 GCA_027488715.1 Bacteroidota bacterium
AGCCGGACCACTTGGACCACACGGCGTCTCTCGAGCAGTAGCAGCAACAGCGGCAACCCGAGGAACAAATGGACTGCACTATACGCTTTCGGAAGACGACGAAATGATAGAAGAGGATTCTCGGGTTCCCGGATCAACATCCACCGGAGCGGCTCCTATCTTTGGAGTGAATTGTGCACAGCCAACGCCTTCCCCCCTTCCAAGAGCCCTCTGTTTGGATTCGAGAGATCTGTTGGATCGGCCGCTGCTTCCCCGGTCACCTTCAACTTTTCCTCGTTTTCTTCTTCATTGGGATCCACAGCCGCTGCGACGCCAACAAGCTCTGCGCCTGTCCGTTCCGACGCCACAAGTTCAGCGAACAAGCCGTTGGAGCCGTTCTCATTCTCATTCTCGACGACAACCTCAACGGCAACAGACAAAGTGCCGTTCAGCATCGCGCCTCCAAGCTGGACGCCTCGATCGAGTCGCCGAAACCCAATAACCAGACCGAAGCCCATCCGGTTGCCACTCCGGAGGCTTCCGCTTCCGCACTGCCGACCGCTCTGCCGACCCCTACTGCCCCGACGGCTGGAACGCCTAAGCAGCCGGGAACGGAGGCTCAAATGCTGGACCAATTCACATCCAAAATAAAGGGGAAAACGGCAAAGTTTACCTTCGGCCAAGACCCCTTCCTGACTTGCATGTTTCATCCATTTCCGGCAAAAGCCAAAAATGTCTTGGCCAAAAACATTTTGAGCCAGATTGAGTCTTTCATCTACCTTTCCAAATCCGAATCCGAAATGGAATCTATGACTTTTTTTTATACGGCCTTTAGGCCATTAATAGCATTTGCTATTGCCTTATTGAGGAATGAACTACAACTTAAATATGCGGTATGATACGAAATTTTAAAAAAGAAAATTAACACTTTCGAAAGCGCGGAAAAACATGTTGGTTTTTAAAAAAGGATGCTTTTAAGTCGCATATTCTATGGCCCAGCATCAAGCTTAGAAATTTCATTGTTTTAAAGTGCATTGAACTAATTTTTAGTGATTGGAATATTAGAAAAAGTAGCAATAGTTTGTTTTTCAATTCAAATCCACCCATCTCAAATCCAACAAACCTTCGAAATGCCTCATCGTGGTTTCCGGTGATATACGTAACTCGAGTGCCCTTTTGAATCAATTTCATGAGATAACGAATGACCTTCATGTGGGCCGTTGGAAAATATTTTTTTGAAAACTGCCAAACATCGATGATGTCGCCATTTAATACCAAATGTTGGGGATCAATGGATTTTAGGTAATGCAAAAGTTCTTTGGCATGACATCCAAATGTTCCTAAATGAACATCTGAGATAACCACCAATTCAACTTTTCTTTTTTCCTTCATGCAAACAAAGGAAAAGAATGAAAAAGAAGTCAGTGTGTTGCTAAGTTAAAAAAATAGTAAATCAATACTCTCCGTAACCTCCTGGTTTATAAACCAAATCGGTCCGATCTTTTATCAGGTAATACCTCAAATCCAAGGTTAAATAATTTCCACGCAGATCGAATTGTTTTTGTGCTTTGGGAGCAAAGGGGGGAAGATCGTCTTGATGGGTAACGTACGCTTTATACAACCAAGAAAATGGCAGCGAAAGACTCGCACCGATGTAGGTTGAGTGGCCATTTTTCAACTCTTTTTGCCAGCCTAAGTTGCCCATGATTCCGGGCATGATCCCAAAATGCCGGCTAAGGTAATTTTTGTAATACGCTTCAGATAAGCCGGCAGTGAGCGCTGGGTAATTGTAATCTCGATTGGTTAGATTGAAATTTAAACCTATGGCACCTTGCAAATCATTGGTTTTGTTTAAACTCACCCGAGTTTGGAGTAAAACAGGAATTTCAAAACTATTGAAACGGAAATCACTGGTTTTATTCATCGTTGAATCCGAAATGGCAAGGCGAAAATTCCTTTGCGACATAAGCAAACCAAATTCCAAGGATAAACGCTCTTTGAATTGGTTTTTCAAGGTAAAACCTAAGGAGAATCCTGGAGTTTGAGTTACCGTAAAACGTGAAAAATTAACCGAATCGGTTTGAGGGCCCGTTCGTAAAAAAGATGAAGCAAGAATGGGTTTAACTTGAAATCCACCCGTTAAAGTGTAAGGCTGAGCATAGCTACCCAACCCCAATAACAGCAAAAATGTCCAAGTTAAACCAATTCTCATATCAATTATTAATGGGTAAGGTTCCGTATTGTTTGCCCATTCTCAACATTTGTTGAAGAAAGGTTTCATCGTGCTTGTAAGTCACATCCACCAACTTCCCATTTTTCATCACGGGAATCAATCGGGGTTGAATAAATCCGCTGTAAGGCTTAGAAGGAATTTTCTCAAAACGTTTTTTCACTTCAGCCAACATATTTTGGTCGATTTTCACTCCGTAAGTTTCAACCAACGCCTTCGCTGCAGGATAATCGCCTTCGCTTTTGATGCGTTGGATCTCTGCCAATAGCTGACCAAACAACCCTCTTAGGGCTTCGTAATCGCGAACAACAAAAAAGGTTTTTCCTTCTTTCATTACTTTCTCGATGGTATTTTTTGATTTCCCTTTTTCATACACCCACGCGGCTACCAATTGGCGATTGCGCATGTGATCTTCTTCCAAACTCTGACCCGCTTCCATTCGGCGCAATTGCGTCATTAATCCATTGCGGATATAACGATCATACTCTGATTTCCCACAATCTAAGTTGGGCATCACTCCCATTTCAACCAATTTGGGATCAAGCAAATAATACAGAGCAACTAAATCGGCTCGAGCTTCTTCCAAAGTTGAGGCGTAGCTGCGAAGTGTGGTGCTTGGATTATCAACTCCATCTTTTAATTTTCCGGAAGCGTGACCAATGACCTCGTGAAGGGCCGTATGCAATTTATCGCTTAGCTCTCCATACTTCTCGGCCCTTTCCATTTCCGCTGCATCGAAAGCGAATTCTTTCAACGCTCCCGGACCAGCGGCACGATCATATGCCAAGATAATGTTGTTCAGAGAAACCGATTTAGAACCGTGTTTCTCGCGAATCCAATCGGCATTGGGCAAATTAATACCAATAGGAGTGGAAGGTGCAGCATCGCCAGCTTCCATCGCAACATTGATCACGTTGTAGCTAATGCCTGTAACTTTCGATTTTTTGTACGCTGAAGGGATCGGTGAGTTGTCTTCAAACCATTGAGCATTTTCGGCAATAACCTTCATTTTTTTGGTTGCATCGGGATCTCGGTACTGAATGGCCGATTCAAACGAGCCTTTTTTCCCGATGGGGTCGATGTACACTTCAATAAATCCATGAATAAAATCGACTACGGTGGAATTATCGGAAACCCAAGCAATATTAAATTGATCAAATTTTTTCAAATCACCCGTTTCGTAATATTCAATCAGCAAACCAATAGCTTGTGCTTGCTGCGCATTTTCAGCTACTTTTTGGGCCTTTTTCAGGTATTCAACACACTTTTCAAGGGCATTGGAATACATACCACCCACTTTCCAAACCTTTTCCACCAAAACTCCATTTTGTTTGGTCAGTTTTGAGTTCAATCCAAAACTAGGAACCTCTTTTTGTTTGGTTGGATTCATCGTTTGGTAAAAATTCTGAGCTTCTTCCGTAGTAACTCCTTCATAATAATTCATGGAAGAAGCCAAAAGCATATCAACGCCTTCTGCCTTATTGGTTCTTTTGAGGTATTTATTCCCAAAGATGATTTCCGTGGTTGGTGGAATGGGATTGTAATCTTTAGAAACCAAAGCAGCGTCGGTGAGAACTTTTTCCCAATATTCTTTTGAAAAACCAGGTTCAATTTTTACCTCGTTGTAATGATGGTGAATCCCATTGGAGAAGAATACCCGTTTTGCATAGGTTTCTAAAGCAGGATATTCTCGAAGGGATTTATCGGTATTTGGAGAAGATAGAACAGCCTCTAAACACTTGCGAATTAGTAAATTGTCTTTGCAATTTTGATCCCAAATGATGTCACGTCCGTAATTGGCTGCCTCACTCAAATAATAAATGAGTTCTTTCTGTTTTGGTGTTAATTCCTCCCAACCTGGAAGATCGTATTTAAGCACTTGAATATCGGCGAATGTATCTACAACCACCGAGTTTTGATTCATTTTTGAAGATTCAGAAAGGGTTGTTTCTGAACGAGAACAAGATTGGGATATCAAAGCAACTAGGCCAAATCCATAGATAAAGGCTTTTTTCATGATGGAATATTTTTCAATAATTGAAGTAATTTTTGAGATAAAGCAGGAGTGGCTTTCATAGCGGGAAGGCGCAAATCGGAACCACAAATATTCAAGTGTTCGAGTAGCGACTTGATACCGGTTGGATTTCCTTCATCGTAAATGGCATTCGTGATTTCCAAGACCTCGTAATGTGCTTTTCGTGCTGCATCCACATTACCCGACTTGAAATGATTCCAAATCGAAGAAAATTGCTTGGGTAATGCCTGAGCAATTACCGAAATAACTCCTTCACCTCCAATGCTATAAATGGGCAAAGAAATTGAATCATCTCCCGAAAGTAAAACGAAATCTTTGGGCTTTTGGGAAACAATTTCCATCATTTGATTTAAATTTCCGCTAGCTTCCTTCATCGCTACCACATTTTCAAATTCATTCGCTAATCGTAAACAGGTTTGAGCCGTCACATTGCTTCCGGTTCTTCCGGGAACATTGTACAGGATAATGGGTAAGTGGCTTGCTTTCGCTAATTCCGAATAATGCGTGTAAATTCCTTCTTGGCTAGGTTTATTGTAATAGGGTGAAGCCGAAAGTAAAGCCTGGTAACCGTCAAAAGGTTTTTTAGATAATCCTTCCACCAATTTTCGAGTGTCGTTACCACCGTGTCCGGCTACCAAAGGAATTCTACCTTTTACCACCGTTGGAACAAACTTAAAGATTTCATTTTGTTCTTCATCGGATAGGGTAGGGGTTTCACCGGTTGTTCCTAAAACCACCATAAAATCCAATCCTCCTGAAATTCCATGTTCAATTAATTTTTCTAAACCGATAAAATCGATTTCTCCATGGGATTTGAATGGAGTAACCAAAGCGACTCCAGTACCTTTTAATGCTTTCATTTTTGTTCAATCAAATTCACATATTCTTCTTCGCTCATGATCTGAATTCCAAAATCTTGAGCTTTCTTCAACTTGCTTGGCCCCATATCGGATCCTGCTAGCAAGATATCGACATTACTTGAAACCGAGGAAAGAATTTTTCCGCCGTTCAGTTCCACACTTTCCTTAATCCCATCTCGAGTAAACTGAGTAAATTTACCGCTTACAACAACTTTTTTGCCTTCCAAAAGAGTACTTAACGCCTGAGCATTCGCTTGCTTTTCCCATTGAATACCGATGGATTTAAAATACTCCATGCGTTTTCGGTTTTCTTCTAAGGAAAAGTAATCAACAACACTTTGAGCGATGGCTTCTCCCACTTCATCCAATTGAAGTAAATCTTCCTTGGACGCGTGCATAAGAGCATCCATATTTTCAAATGCCTTTACTAAAGATTTAGCGACGGTTTCTCCCACATGACGAATACCCATGGCAAAAACAAATCGCTCCAAGGGCATGCTTTTTGAACGTTCGATACCTTCCAGGATATTCGATACCATTTTATCACCCATGCGTTCCAATGGCAATAAGTCACTTTGAGTAAGTTTAAAAAGATCATCCACAGAACGAACTAATCCAGCATCAAACAATTGGGCCACGGTTTCTTTTCCCAACGCTTGAATATCCATCATTTTTCTACCGACGAAATGTTCTAGTTTCCCGACCAATTGGGGACGACAACCGGATTCATTGGGACAATAATGTACGGCATTTCCATCTGTTCTTTGGAGTGGGGTATGGCATTCAGGGCAATGCGTTGGGTATTCTATTTTCGATGCGAATAAATCTCGTTGCTCTGATAAAACTGCTGTGATTTTAGGGATGATTTCACCTCCTTTTTCCACCAAAACTTGATCGTGAAGGTAAAGGTTTAGTCGTTCAATTTCATCGGCATTATAAAGACTTGCTCGCTTTACGGTGGTGCCGGCCAGAAAAACCGGTTTTAATTCGGCTACCGGTGTAATTGCTCCAGTTCGGCCCACCTGATACGTTACACCGAGTAAAGTCGTTTGGGCCGCTTCGGTAGGGTATTTGAATGAAATGGCCCAACGTGGAACTTTTGCTGTAAATCCGAGTCTTTTTTGTTGAGAAAAATCGTTCACCTTAAGAACCACACCGTCAATATCGAACGGAATTGTACTGCGAATGGATTTGATTTGATCGATGTAACTCGAAATCTTTTCGAAAGGGATGGGGTTTCCTGTCCACGGACTCACCTTAAAGCCCCAAGATTTCGCTTTTTCGAGTGATTCAAAGTGGGTTTTTCCAATTTCGAAATCGGATGAAAGGTAATAGAAATAGCAATCGAGTTTTCGTTTAGCGACCTCTTTGGGATCGAGCAACTTCATGCTACCGGAGGCGAAATTTCGAGGGTTGGCGTAAATATCTTCTCCTTCCTGAATTCGAAGTTCATTGATTCGCTGGAAGTTTTCTCTAGAACAAAAAATTTCTCCGCGAATCTCAAATTCTTCTGGGAAATCATTCCCTTGAAGAACAAGGGGGATAGAGGAAATGGTTTTTACATTTTCGGTAACCTCATCGCCTTTGATTCCATCGCCACGGGTTACGGCGTGGGCCAACTTTCCAGATACATAGGTTACCGAAATTGCTAACCCATCAATCTTTAACTCGGGAACATAGGAAGGTTTTTCGCCCATCAATCCTTTTTCTACGCGCTGATGAAATTCTTCCAACTCCAATAAATCGTAGGTATTGCCCAAGGAGAGCATCGGAAATTTATGATTTCTTGATTTGAATGATTCGATGGTATTTCCTCCAACCCGAAGGGTAGGCGAATTAGGATCGAAAAATTCAGGATATTGATTTTCTAAACGCTGAAGTTCCTTTAACTTTTGATCGAAATCAAAATCGGAAATGATCGGTTGATCAAGAATGTAATATCGGTAGTTGTGAAGATGCAATTCATCTCTAAGCTGCAAGATTTGCTCCTTAGGACTCATTTCTTTGATTTTTCAGCCTCCTCCAATTTCTTTTTCTCGATCATGTCGAAATAACGTTGCTCGATCATGACCAAATTTCCGATAAATTCATCGGATTTTTGATATCCTTGGATGATACCTAAATATTCCAACCCGGGCCCCAGAACGACAAACGAAGGAAAAGAAGCCGATTGTCCATTGAACAACGAAAGGGCCAATTCATTCATGCGATATTCTTCAACGAACTTGAATTGATTTCCTAGGATACGAAGAGTATCGGTTGATTCTGCATTAAATTTAACGTTGTAATAGCGATTTTTGAAAAACTTAGCAACCGTATCTTCAACGAAGGTTGAGCGATCCATCACTTTACACCAA
The DNA here is from genome assembly GCA_027488715.1 of Bacteroidota bacterium. Classification (GTDB taxonomy): domain Bacteria; phylum Bacteroidota; class Bacteroidia; order UBA7662; family CANHCV01; genus CANHCV01. Next base: position 7,462 of record JAIYBD010000036.1, read on the forward strand.
CCACACCAATCGGTATATAGATCGATGAACATGAAACGCGGTTGTTTTGAGTGGTTTTCAAATGCTTTTTCAACGCCCAACCATTGAATCTTCTCTTGAGAAAAAGCGGAGATTGAAATAAGAAAAATGGCAACTATAGCTATGAATCGTACCATGCTTGGTTTTTGCTCAAAGATATTGAATTTCCCAGTGAAGTGGGCAAACCTTTTTTAGCATTTCACTTACTCCACAGTATTTTTCTTGAGATAATTTCACCGCCTTCTCAATTTTCGCAAAATCTTCTTCATGGGCTTTGAATCGATAGAAGAGCCGAATTGCAGAATAAACTTTCGGATGTTCCTCCGTTAAATCAGCTTCGCAATCCATGGAGAAGTGTTCCACATTTACTTGCATTTTCTTGAGCAAAGCGGCAACATCCATTCCGGTACAACCCATCAGCGAAGTTAACAACAGAGCTTTCGGTCGAGGACCTGAATTTAAACCGCCATCAGCTTCAGCAACATCCATAGAAAAGGTATGCCCATTAATTTCCGAATTGAATTTCATTCCGCCCTCGTAGGAGGCCGTAACTCTGTGAATCGTACTCATGACTTGATTATTTGTTGTAAAGATGTCCAAGGACCGCCATTGATGGATTGAATTCCATGACTTTTTAACAAAGACGTTGCTGATCCTGAGCGCATGCCTGAAGCACAGCAAGTAATAACGGGTTTACCATCTTTTTTCAAAGAAGCAATTTTCCCTTGAAGCACTTGAAGAGGGATATTTTTCGCACCTGATATATGACCTGTGCTGAATTCTGCAGAGGTGCGAACATCAACAATAACTGCACCTTGTTGCAATAACAATTTGATTGCTTCGTGCTTGTTTTTATTTGAGAACAAATTGGTTAGGAATCCAAACATGATTACATGAATTTTTTTACGGTTTCTGAAATTTGATGGGCCGACATCGCTCCCGATTTTCTCCAAAGAAGTTGTCTATTTTTAAAGATCATCAAGGTAGGAATCGACTGAATTTGGTAAGCTTGTGATACGGCTGGATTTTTATCAACGTTAATTTTCAATACTTTAGCTGAATCGCCTAGGATTTTTGCGGCCTTTTGAACTTCAGGAGATAAAACACGACAAGGGCCGCACCAATCGGCATAAAAATCAATCAATACAGGAATTTCACTATTGATGATGTTCTTAAACTTACTCATTTTTTTCGAATTACAAGATCAAAAATCAATCCACCTAACCAATAGCCCATCATGGCTCCCCAAATCAAGGTGAAGTAAATATTACTGGTTAACGGACAACCGCCGATGGTGCATTGAGGATTATATACCCAAAGGTAACTTCCAACCAACCCAACCAACAAACCTGCTAATTTGAGTTTGATCATATTTCTTTTTTCGATGGTTAACATGAATCAACAACATTTAATTTGGCTGAAAAAATCAAAGGTTTTTTAAGTCTTTTGAATACAAATTGAATTGCGCTGAAATGGTTCCAAAAGGAAAAAAAATTAGGATAGCGCCTATAATTTTTCGAACTTTGCAATCAAATAGAAAGAGGAAATGAAAAGAAAAACGAAAACCTATGCTGGCATTCCAGAAAAATACGGAAAGCTAAAAGATGCAGCCATTGCATTAATTCCTGCACCTTTCGATGGAACATCAACATGGGGAAAAGGAGCCGACTTAGGTCCAGAAGCCTTTCTTGAAGCTTCCGAAAACATGGAGCTTTATGACATTAAAACCAACACTGAGGTTTATTTAAATGGCATTTACCTTGCTCCAGCGATAAAAGAAAAGGTTGATCCCGCAAAAATGGTCGATGAGGTTTACACCGCAACGAAGAAATACCTAGATCTCGGGAAATTCACCACCATTTTTGGTGGAGAACACAGCATTTCCATCGGAACCATTCGAGCCTTTGCTGAGAAATTCGAAAATCTTACTGTTGTTCAACTTGATGCTCATACCGATTTACGTCCGGAATTCCACGGAACCCCTTACAATCACGCTTGTGCTTTGTTCGAAAGTTCTCAAAAGCACAATTTAATTCAAGTAGGAATTCGATCCATGGATGTAGAGGAAGTTCAATACCTCAATCGCGAAAAAACCTATTTTGCCCATGAAATTTGGGAAAACGACAAATGGATGAAGAAAGCGGTTAATCAAATGACCGAAAACGTATTTATCACCATTGATTTAGATGTTTTTGAATCAAGTTTGATGCCTTCGACCGGAACTCCAGAACCGGGAGGAATGCCTTGGTACCAAGTGATGACTTTCATCGAGAAAATCATCAAGAAAAAGAATGTCGTAGGATTTGATATTGTTGAATTGGCTGCAAAAGAAACGAATCGTGCTCCTGATTTTCTTGCAGCCAAGCTATATTACCGAATGTTAAGTGAAATTTTTGCCAAAAAAGCCAAGAAAAAATGAGCCAAAAACCAATCTCAGAATTCATTGAAAAGTATTACTTGCATTTCAATGCCGCCACCGTCGTTGATGCCGCAAAAGGTTACGTTCAGCACCTGGAAGAAGGTGGAAAAATGATGGTGACCTTAGCTGGTGCCATGAGTACTGCCGAAATGGGTAAAATTTTGGCTGAAATGATTCGCCAAGATAAAATTGCCATCATCTCTTGCACTGGCGCAAATTTGGAAGAAGACATCATGAACTTGGTTGCTCATGACTTTTACGAGAGAATTCCTCATTATCGCGATTTAACTCCCCAGCAAGAATGGGATTTATTGGAACGTGGTTTAAATCGCGTTACCGATACATGCATTCCAGAGCATGAAGCTTTTCGTCGATTACAGAAGCATTTAGAAAAGCTATGGAAAGATGCCGAAGCCAAAGGCGAACGATTCCTACCTCACGAATTCATGTACAAAATGTTACTTTCAGGTGAATTAGAGCAATACTATCAAATTGATCCTAAAGACAGTTGGATGATTGCTGCAGCAGAAAAAAACCTCCCTATTATTGTTCCCGGATGGGAAGATTCCACCATGGGTAACATTTTTGCGAGTTATGTAATAAAGGGAGAACTCAAAGCATCGACCGTAAAATCGGGGATTGAGTACATGACTTATTTAGCAGATTATTACACCAAAAATTCCGATGGGAAAGGGATCGGATTTTTTCAAATTGGTGGCGGAATTGCCGGTGATTTTCCGATTTGCGTTGTTCCTATGCTTTACCAAGATATGGAAATGCATGACATTCCATTTTGGAGCTATTTCTGTCAAATTTCAGATTCAACCACGAGTTACGGTTCCTATTCAGGTGCGGTTCCAAACGAGAAAATCACGTGGGGGAAATTGGATATTCATACGCCAAAGTTTGTCATTGAATCGGATGCAACCATTGTTGCGCCATTAATTTTTGCCTACATTTTAGGAATGTAAATCATGGAGAAACTGGATATTCTTGCTTTTGGCGCACATCCCGATGACGTTGAGCTTTCCTGTTCTGGCACCCTAATTCGGGAGGTACAACAAGGAAAGCGGGTAGGAGTTGTTGATTTAACCATGGGTGAATTAGGTACCCGTGGATCAGCAGAAATACGAATGAAAGAAGCGGCACTTGCTGCCGAAATCATGGGATTAAGTTATCGTCAAAATTTAGGATTATCCGATGGATTTTTTGAAGAAAATCAAGATAGCCTTCAAAAAATCATCCAACAAATTCGATATTGCCAACCTGATATCGTTATTGCAAATGCCATTCAAGATCGACATCCCGATCATGCCAGAGGCTCCAACTTGGTTTCCAGGGCTTGTTTTTTAGCAGGATTATCAAAAATCGAATCCACTTTTCAAGGTGAAAAACAAAGGGCATGGAGACCCAAGGTCGTTTACCATTACATCCAAGATCGTTATATTCAACCGGATGTGGTCGTAGATATTTCAGATGTTGTTGAAGAAAAGAAAAAGGCTATCCTTGCTTATGCTACTCAGTTTTACAATCCTGAGAGTAAAGAACCCGATACGCCTATTTCTTCACCCGATTTTTTTGAGTATATTTTTGCTAAGGACCGTATTTTTGGAAGGCAAATTCATGTTACATTTGCTGAAGGCTTTACTGCAGAAAGAGCAGTGGGGACTTCGTTATTAACTCATCTTTTATGAATCAATTTACTGCTGTTGGACGTTTAGTTCAAGTGTTAGAAGAAGTTTCTGGTGTCGGAAAAACCGGAAATTCATGGAAAAAACAAAGTTTTGTTGTCGAATTGGACGGAAGTTCAACCTATCCCAAAAAGGTTTGTTTAACTGCTTGGGGAGAAAAAGTAGACACCCTAAAACGTTTAACTATTGGCGATCGAATTTCTGCTGCATTTGATGTTGAATCTCGTGAATATCAAGGACGTTGGTATACGGATTTGAAAGCATGGAAAATTGATGTGGAAGCCAATAGATCGACCGGTGGCGGAATTGACCCATTCGATGGTGTTGACGCCCCTCCGATGGATCAAACAGGATCTTCGTCGCTTCCCGACGAAAATGATTTACCCTTTTAATTTCTAACCATGAACAAATCGTTCATTCAATGGGGAATTAATGTTTTATTAATCGCCGGCGTTGCTTTTGCCATCGTGAATCAAAAGTCCCCGGAACCAACCCCAACTAAAACGGTATCAGGAAATCCGCGTCCCATCGTCGATTCTTCAGCCAAGGTCGTTTATGTTAATTTAGACACCTTGTACGAACATTACAGTTATTACCAAGACTTACTTAAACAGCTTACGTCTGATTTTAATTCCAAAAGAAATGGGATTATTGCAAAACAGGAGCAGCTGGCAAAAAAGTACGACGATTACCAGCGAGCGGCCTATCGAATGACGCAAGAGCAGATTAAAGCTGCAGAAACGGATTTATTGCGAGATGATGAGAATTTAAAACGTCAACTTGCTTCTGCAGAAGAACAATTTGCGAGCAATCGAGACAATCTCAATAAAAAATTATACAATAAATTGAAAGCTTTCTTTGATGAATATCGCAATCAACATGGTTACGATTATATCCTGGATGGATCAAATGGTGGTCCTGTTATTTCCGGCGGTGAAACATTGAATGTCACTTGGGAAATCATCGATGGTTTAAATAAAAAAGAAAAAGAACAAAAATGAGTCACGTACCTTCCGATATTGAAATTGCACAAGCTGCAAAACTTTCCCATATCAATGAAATCGCTGCTAAGGTTGGAATTTCCTCTGACGATTTAGAGCACTATGGGAAGTATAAAGCCAAAATGCCCCTTCATCTGATCGATGAAACAAAGGTTCAGAAATCAAATTTAATATTGGTTTCTGCCATCAATCCAACTCCAGCGGGTGAGGGAAAAACCACAACAAGTATCGGTTTAACTGAAGGACTCAATAAAATTGGTAAACAAGCTGTTGTGGTGCTTCGCGAACCTTCACTCGGACCAGTTTTTGGCGTTAAAGGTGGAGCTGCCGGTGGCGGTTTCTCTCAGGTCGTACCTATGGAAGATATCAATCTTCATTTCACGGGTGATTTTTCTGCTGTTGAAAAAGCCAATAACCTTTTGGCTGCCTTGATTGACAATAACATTCAAAACAAAATTGAGAATAACCTCAATATCGATCCTCGAACCGTTGTTTGGAAACGTGTTATGGATATGAATGACCGTTCTTTAAGAAATCTTATCGTTGGTCTGGGTGGAAAGTCGGGTGGTATTCCTCGTGAAGGCGGTTTCAATATTACGGCAGCCTCGGAAATCATGGCGATTCTTTGTCTTTCAAAAGATTTGGAAGACTTGAAAAATCGTTGTGGAAACATTTATGTTGGAAATACCTTTGATGGAAAGCCGGTTTTTGCTCGCGATTTAAAGGCCCAAGGCGCGATGGCGGCCTTGCTCAAAGATGCAGTGAAACCCAACTTGGTTCAAACTTTGGAGGGAAATCCTGCCATTATTCATGGAGGACCGTTTGCGAATATTGCACAAGGTACCAATACCATCAATGCAACTAAATTAGGCATGTCGGTTGCGCCCTATGTGGTAACCGAAGCTGGATTCGGAGCCGATTTGGGCGCCGAGAAATTCCTTAATATTAAATGTGGATTTGCGGGAATTTCCCCTAAGGCCGTTGTTATTGTGGCGACCATTCGTGCATTGAAATACCATGGAGGAATGAAATTGGATGAACTCAAATCTGAAAATTTGGATGCTTTGGCAAACGGATTGGAGAATTTGAAAAAGCATATTGAAAACATCAAATCATTTGGGTTACCACCGGTTGTTTCCATCAATCGATTTGTTTCTGATACGGAAGCGGAACTAAAACTGGTTTTTGATGCCGTTCAAGCTTTGGGAGCTAAGGTAGCCGTTGCTGAAGGTTGGGGTAAAGGTGGAGATGGTATGAAGGAACTGGCCGAACGAGTAGTTGAAGCCATTGAAAGTTGCGAAGGGAAATACATTCCTACGTACGACTGGAACGACACCGTTGAGAACAAAATCAACGCTATCGCTCAAAAAATTTATGGCGCAGATGGGGTAGAATTTTCAAGTAAAGCAAAAACTGACTTGAAAAAAATCTACAAATTGGGCATGGATAAATTACCCATTTGTATGGCAAAAACCCAGTATAGCTTCACAGAGGACCCTAAAAAACTAGGAAGACCAACTGGATTTACACTCACCATTCGTGAATTTGAATTTGCTGCAGGTGCTGGATTTATTGTTCCGATTGTGGGTGAAATTCTTAGAATGCCTGGATTACCTCAAATCCCAAGCGCTGAAGCTATCGACGTTGATGCCAATGGCGTGATTTCCGGTTTGTTTTAATGCATGGAACGAGATCTCAAACAACTTTTCCAATCAGATCCAAGGCGATTTTCTAAATTCACTTTGGAGAATGACTTTTTGTTAGCAGATTTTTCTAAAAATCATCTTGACACGCTTCATTTATTGAACCAAGAAGAGCAGAGTAGAATTGAATTGGCTCGAAAACAGTTTTTTGGTGGTGAAAATATCAACCATACGGAAAATCGAGCTGCCATGCATTTCCGATTGAGAAGAACTTCTCCGATGGATCCCTTGGATGAAGAAGTTATTTCGATTCGAGATCGATTCTTAGAATTTGGAGATCAAATTTTTCAGCAAAAAATCTTGGGCTTCTCTGGAAAAACCATCGATACCGTCGTTAATATTGGAATTGGTGGATCTGACCTAGGTCCAAAGTTTCTTTACGACGCTCTTCGAGATTTTAGAGGTCATTCCAAAGTTCATTTTGTTTCCAATGTTGATGGACTCGCCATTCACGATGTTTTATCAGAAGCCAATCCAGAAACAACGCTTTTCATTGTTTGCTCGAAAACCTTTACCACACAAGAAACACTTCAAAATGCTCAAACCGCTAAGAATTGGCTGGTTAATTCACTAAGCAAAGATGCTGTTTCAAGTCATTTTGTAGCCGTTTCAACCCAGGTTGATTTAGCCAAAGAATTTGGGATTAATGAATCAAGAATATTTGGATTTTGGGATTGGGTAGGGGGACGTTACTCGCTTTGGAGTGCCGTTGGGTTATCTTTGGTTTGTGCCATTGGCGCAACTCAATTTCGAGAACTTTTGGAAGGAGCAGAATGCGCCGATCATGCTTTTGAAAATGATCCCATCCATCAAAATCTTCCTGTTATCTTAGCCGCCGTTGACCATTTTTATTTCCAAAAAAATGGTTTTAATTCCAAAGTTGTTGCAGCTTATGCTCATCGATTATCTATGCTCGTACCCTTTCTACAGCAACTCGTTATGGAAAGTAATGGAAAAGGAATCGATGTTTCAGGAAATTCTGTAAATCGATCTGGAGTGGTTTGGTGGGGAGCTCCTGGAACCGACGCCCAACATTCATTTTTTCAGTTATTACACCAAGGAACAGAAAAACTTCATGTAGAGTTTATTGGAGTTACACTTCAACCAAAGTCAGATAATGATCATCAGATCAAGCTCTTATCTAACCTATTTGCTCAATCCAGGGCATTGATGATCGGCGAAAAATCATCATTTCCGGAGAAAGAATTTTCCGGAAATCGTCCATCAACAACCTTATTACTGAAAAACATTACACCAAAATCCATGGGATTTTTAGTGGCCACTTATGAACACAGAGTTCTGTGTGAAGCAGCATTATTAAACATCAATCCCTTTGATCAATTCGGAGTAGAATTAGGCAAAAAACTCTGTAACGAACTCCTTCCAGTAATCAAAAAGGAATCAAATTCAATGGAATTAGATTCTTCAACCGAAGGGTTGATTCAATATGTTCATCGTCATGGGTAAATTTCTTAG
>JAIYBD010000070.1 GCA_027488715.1 Bacteroidota bacterium
ATTTTACAGCTTGCCACGCCGTACCCGTTTAGGTATTCGTTTCAACCTATAATTTGAAGAAAGTACAAGATTATGAATACAAAAAAAATCATTTGGAGCGCTTTTGCCTTGTTCTTGGCTGCTTTCTCGGTTTCTGCGAAAGAAGACTTGAGCCCAGAAGGTCAAAAAAGTAAACTGCAATTGCAAGCTTTGCGCAGCCGCGTGAACAAATTAGCTTCCAATTGTAATCCTGCTACTGCTCGTACCAACTTGGACATCAATAACGTTCGAGCTGCAGTATTGGGTGGTGGCGATATGTGGTGGAACTTGGCTGATGCACAATACGAAGTGCCGAAAATTCCATCAGGAAGTACAACTCCTAAGAAACATGCCCTTTTCGCTGGAGCCGTTTGGATCGGTGGTATCGATGCGGGTAAGCAATTGAAAGTTGCTGCTCAAACGTACCGTCAAACAACCGTTCTTGGGGTGGGCTTCTGGCCCGGACCGTTAACGGCCGATGGTTCTGCAATCGCTTACAATAGTGAATGTTTGAAATACGACCGTCACTGGAAATTGACCAAACAGCAAATCGACGATCACAAAGCAAATACGCTTGCGGGTGGTGGTTTGGTTCCTGGATACACTCCTCCTGCTACTTTTTTGGATTGGCCAGCTCATGGAGATCCTGCTTTGAATCAGGCGTTTTATTTGGCACCATTCGAAGATGTTGACCAAGATGGTTCATACAATCCATTGAATGGTGATTATCCAAAAATTCGAGGTGACCAATCCATCTGGATGGTGTACAACGACAAAGGAAATACGTCAGGTTCCGGTTCTACCCCCATCGGTATGGAAATTCAAACTGAAGCTTTTGCTTATGCTTCTAACGATGAGTTGAATAACATGACGTTCTATCAGCACACCATTTTAAATCGTTCTTCCATTCGCCTAGATTCTTGTTTCATGGCTCAGTGGGTGGATCCAGATTTAGGTAATGCCGCCGATGATTACGTTGGTTGCGACGTTCCTCGTGGTTTGGGTATTTGCTACAATGGTGATAATGATGATGATGGAGTTCAAGGTTACGGCCAAAACCCTCCGTCGGTTGGTATCGACTTCTTTGAGGGACCGTTCTCTGATCCCTTCAATGGAGTAGATGATGACCGTGACTGTATTGTGGATGAGGTGGATACTTTCGCTTGCGATGGTGTAGCGAAAACCGAGCGTATGATCATGTCGAAATTCTTGTATTTCAATAATGATGGAACGCAAATTGGTAACCCTTCTACCGCTACTCACGCTTTCAACTACATGACTGGTTTTTGGAAAGATGGAGTTCGCATGGTTTACGGTGGTAATGGATACCCTGGATCTACTGGTGCAACCAATCTTCCAGCCGAAATGATGTTCCCAGGTAGTTCTGATGGTGTTTATGGTTGGAGTTTGGGAGGTAATTGTCAACGTCCAACTCCTCCACCCGCAGCATGGGATGAAGTTTCTGCTGGAAATACTCCTGCCGACCGTCGTTTCGTTCAGGCTGGTGGTCCTTTCACCTTGAAGCCTGGTGCCGTTAACTTAATTACCATTGGTGTCGTTTGGGCACGTGCTAGTGCCGGTGGTGCTACAGGTTCTTTCAACTTGTTGTTGCAAGCTGATTCCAAGGCTCAGGCTTTATTCGATAACTGTTTCAAGATTTTAAATGGTCCTGATGCTCCAGATGTAGATATCGTTGAAATGGATCAAAAATTAATTTTGAACCTTTCTTACAAGCCTTCTTCGAACAACTATCAATTGAAGTACAAAGAAATTGATCCTGTTTTGAAAGCGGTGACCAACGATAATACTTACCTTTTCCAAGGATTCATGGTTTATCAATTGGCCAATCCTTCGGTATCTACCGGTGAGTTGGAAGATCTTTCAAAAGCTCGTTTGGTTTACCAGTGCGATATCAAAGATTCAGTTTCTACGTTGGTTAACTATTACCGCGATCCTGCTTTAGGAATTGATTTCCCTAAAGTGATGGTTAAAGGTGCCAATGAAGGTGTACAAATGTCGATTAACGTTTCTAAAGATGCATTTGCTACGGCATCCGATAAAGTGATCAACCACAAGCCTTACTATTATATGGTGATTGCTTACAGCCAGAATAATTATGCACCTTTCCGTCCTGCTCGTGTTGGTTCTGATGCAACTGGTCAACCTTACCCTTATTTCGCTGGTCGTGGTAACGTGAAAACGTACACCGGTATACCCCATAAAACATCTTCTGAGTTTGGTGGCATGACTTTGAATTCTGGTTGGGGCGATCAACCGTCGATCACCCGCTTGGAAGGCATTGGAAACGGTGGTGCTTCATTGGAAATTACCGATGAATCCCGCGATGAAATCATGTTGAACAACTTTGCGCCTTCCTTGACCTACAAGAAGAATGCTGGCCCAGTGAATGTTCGCGTGGTTGATCCTAAAAAAGTTCCTACTGGAGATATGATTTTGAGCATGTACGAAGGCACCATCGGCAATCCTGCTGCGGTGACCAACAATGCTAAGTGGTACATTGAGTACAACGGACAACGTATTTTCTCAGATGCGGCAATCAATGTTCCTAACGAGCAATTATTGCAAGATTCTTCGTTTGATGCTAGTGGTCGTTTCATCGAGTTCCGCAACTTGGGATTGAGTGTATTGATCAACAACCAGCCAGCGCCCCCCGGAGCTGCTGCCGGTGCCAACAAAGAATTTAATCCAGTGATTGAAGGCAGCATCGACCAAAACGGTGGTCGTTGGTTGAACTTCGTACAAGACCAAGATTTACCTGGTTCACCATTGAACTGGATTACCTCTGGGGTTTCTCCTGGCGATGATGCTGGTGACGATAACCAATTCTGGGAAAGCATGTTGGGCGGACGTTTCGCTCCGTACAAATACACCTCCC
>JAIYBD010000072.1 GCA_027488715.1 Bacteroidota bacterium
AGGAAATTTGGCCAAAGCAAATCAATGGCAGGAAGAGGCGGTTCAATTGGTTCAAAATACACCAGACATTAAAACAAAAGAGTCAACCTTTTTATTGGGGCTTCAATTAGCAAAGGTTCAAAACAATACCTCTCAAATTTTGGCTAATCAAGAAAAATTACTCGCCTTGAAGGATCAGCTGATTTTGGAGGAGCGAACCGGACATCAAGAGTCATTTTTCAATTCGCTTCAATGGGGTGTCGTTGAACAAGAACGTTCACAAATGGTAGAACTTACCGAACGCAACCGACTGTTGATGATCATCGGCGGACTCGTTTTGGCGTTCGTATCAACCTCCCTTATTTTAACGCATCGCCTCAGCCGGAAAATGAAGTTGGCCAACTTGAAATTAACTGCTAAGAACCGTGAAATTCATCGCAAAAATGAAGAGATCGAGAAAAAATCGGAAGAGTTGAACCGATTAAATCGCGTTTTGGAAGCTAAAATTCAAGAAAGAACCCAAAAGCTTATTCACCAAAACAACAAACTACGGGAGGTAGCGTATTACAATTCTCACCGGGTTCGCGGACCGCTATCTACCATCATGGGATTGGTTGATTTGTACCAAGGAAAAATGATGGATGACGTCCAGCTTTTGATGAGCGAAATCGATAATCACAGCCGAGAGCTTGACCGCAATTTATACGAAATTAACGAAGTGCTGAAAAAAGAAGATCCAAGCTCCAACTAACGGATCGGAGTTCTTAACAGCTCTCGACCTTCTAAAAATCCTACCAATTCATCCCCGGATTGGACGGGTCCTACCCCAGAAGGAGTGCCTGTGAAAATGATATCTCCCATCTTTAACGTGAAATATTGGCTGATGTAGTGGATTAAATAATCAAATTGAAACATCAAATCTTTCGTAAAACCTTCTTGGACTTGAATATCATTCTTCAAAAGGTTGAAATGAATGTTTTGCGGATTGTTAATTTCTTCTTTTGGAATAAAATTCCCCACCACAGCCGATTGGTCAAAGCCTTTCGCCAGTTCCCAGGGATGTCCTTTTCCTTTTAGTTCATTTTGAAGTTCTCGGGCCGTAAAGTCAATCCCTAGTCCAATTTCATCGTAATATTTGTGTGCAAATTCACGATCGATGCACTTTCCATTTCGATTGATTTTTAAGATGATTTCCAACTCGTGGTGGATGCTGCCCAGGTGCTCGGGGAGAACGAAAATTTTTCCATTCTGCAGTAAGGCACTTTCAGGTTTTAAAAAAATGAGTGGTTTTTCTTCCAACTTGTTGCCTAACTCCTTAACGTGCTCGGCATAATTTCTTCCAACGCAAATGAATTTCATGCCCCGAAATTAAATCATTTTTTCTTAGCATTTTCCACCCTTCTCGATTTCGAAGTACCTTTGTAAACATGGATCGTTCAATTTTAGAGAAAGCTTGGCGTTTGATGTGTACAGCACGTGCCATGGCCGATTTGTATGATGAGAATCGTGATATTGCTAAGTATGTTCATTCTACCTCAAAAGGACATGAAGCCATTCAATTGGCAACGGCTTTTCACCTTAACCCTGTCGATTTTGTTAGTTTGTATTACCGTGATGAATCGGTTTTGCTCGGACTTGGCCTAACGCCTTACGAATTGATGTTGCAACTGCTGGCCAAGAACGACGATCCGTTTTCTGGTGGAAGAACCTATTACGGACACCCTTCGCTCAAGCGAGATGGGTTTCCCACGATTCCACACCAATCTTCAGCAACAGGAATGCAAGCGATTCCTGCTACGGGAATGGCTCAAGGAATTCAATACATGGAACGTCATGGCTTGATGCACAATGAAATTCCACCCATTGCTTTGTGTTCTTTGGGAGATGGAAGTGTAACGGAAGGAGAAGTAGCTGAAGCGTTTCAAATGGCCGTTTTGCACCAAATGCCCATTATTTATTTGATTCAAGATAACGATTGGGGTATTTCCGCCACCGGAAAAGAAATGCGCGCCATGGACGCCTATGAATATGCTTCAGGATTTAAGGGAATGAAGCGCATGAGGGTCAATGGAAGCAGTTTTTCGGAAAGTTATGAAGGCATGAAAACGGCCATCGATTACGTTCGTGAAAAACGGAAACCCATGTTGGTTCATGCTGCTGTTCCGTTGTTAGGACACCATACCTCAGGCGTGCGCAAAGAATGGTATCGGAGCGATGACGATTTAGCCTCGCACACGACCAAAGATCCATTCCCCGTGTTGAAAAAAGAATGTTTGGCGGCCGGAATGACGATCGACACGCTCGAGGCCATTCAAATTGAATCAGAAATTCGGGTAAAGGCCGACTGGAATAAAGCGGTTGCTGCACCTAATCCGCCATTGGAATCGGTTTTTGAGAATGAATTTGCGCCAACGCCCATAACTGCCGAGGTAGGGGAGCGGTCACCGGAAGGAAGAACACCTGTGGTGATGGTAGATGCTGCTTTGCACGCCTGCGAAGAAATTCTGGCGAAACATCCAGAAGCATTGTTGTACGGACAAGATGTAGGTAGAACGTTGGGCGGAGTATTTCGTGAAGCGGCAACCTTGGCTGAAAAATTTGGAGATAACCGGGTTTTCAATACACCCATCCAAGAAGCATATCTGGTTGGTTCTACCGCCGGAATGTCGGCCGTTGGGGCAAAACCCATGGTGGAAATTCAATTTGCCGATTACATTTGGTCGGGGGTGAATCAATTGGTGGTGGAGCTTTCTAAAAGTTGCTATTTAACCCGTGGAAAATTTCCTATTTCCAGTGTAATTCGGGTTCCATGCGGGGCTTATGGAAGCGGAGGTCCTTACCATAGTGGGTGTATTGAAAGCGCTATTTTGAGTGTTCGAGGTATAAAAGTGGTTTATCCATCCAATGCTGCCGACATGAAAGGTTTACTAAAGGCGGCCTATTACGATCCGAATCCGGTGGTTGTTTTCGAGCACAAAGGCTTGTATTGGAGTAAAGTTCCCGGTACTGCTGGGGCTAAAACGGTGGAGCCTGATGAGCATTATGTTATTCCTATCGGAAAGGGGCGAGTTCATTTGAATTGCAGTGAGGAAGCTTTGGAAGATGGGGATTCTTGTGCGGTTATCACGTACGGTATGGGTGTTTATTGGGCCGAAGCAGCAGCGAAAAACTTCCCTGGAAAGGTTGAAATTATCGATTTAAGAAGTTTGTATCCGTGCGATGAGGCCTTGGTGATAGAGACGGCCCGAAAGCACGGGAAGGTGTTGGTTTTAACCGAGGAACAGCGTTTGAATTCCTTTGCTGAAGCTTTGGCCGGCCGAATCAATGAGCAGTGTTTCCGATACCTCGATCAGCCGGTACGCGTGCACGGTGCTTTGAATTTACCCGCTATTCCGCTGAACGAATTTTTGGAAAAAGAAATGCTTCCAACAGCGGAAAAAGTGGAGAAAGAACTAAAATCGCTCTTAGAGTCGTAAAGCTGATTTTAGTCATCGTTTTTTCATTTTTTTTATCGTTCCTTTGAGAAAAAAAATTATGAAAAAGCTAATATTTATTTTCTTGTTTTTAAACATTTTTGCTGGGTTAAGCGCTCAGGAAACAGACACCAGTCAAGTTGTTTCTGTGTTACAAACCGATGGAACAATTTGGATAGGAAAAATTCTTTCCAATAATTCCCGAGAAATTCTTTTTAAAACCCAAGAGGGGAGGGAATTGTACATTCCTCAATTTGTGATTTCAAAAATTACCTTGGTGAAACTATCGGAGTTCAGTGAAAGTGGAAATTACATTGGAGAAGAGAAGTTTTGTACCCGATATTTTTTAACCACCAATGGTTTGCCGTTGAAAAAGAAAACTGGGTACATTCAGTGGAATTTATTCGGTCCGGATATTCAATTTAGTGTTACAGACAAGTTAGGAGTAGGATTAATGACAAGTTGGGTGGGAATTCCCATGATTGCTACCATCAAATATTCTACGGAAATTGCAGATAATCTTCACATTGCTTTGGGGGGATTGATTGGAACAGGGACCTGGGCGGCACCCGATTATGGTGGAATATTACCATTTGCTGCGGTAACCCTTGGAAATGCAAAAAGGAACATCAATTTTAGTAGCGGTTACGGCGCTATTTGGACCAATGGAGATCGCGATGGAAGAACGCTGGTTTCTTTAGCTGGCATGTCAAAAATCGGCAAAAAGGTATCTTTGGTTTTTGATTCGTTCATTATTTTGCCGAAATCTGCAACCGAATTGGACCCGTTTGGGAATCCAAGAGCATACACCAAAAATGGTTTGGCCATCATTACTCCGGGATTACGATTCCATCAATCGGAATCGTCTGCCTTCCAATTTGGATTTACGGGCATGTATGCGAACAGCGAATGGCTTCCGGTACCCATTCCCATGGTTCAGTGGTACCGAGCGTTTTAAACGCCATAGAATAATCGCAAGAATTGTGTTATGTGGGCTAAATGTGGGCTAAAATAAAAAAGAAGAAGCCTCACGATGTGAGGCTTCTTCTTTTTGGTGATCCCGCTGGGACTCGAACCCAGGACCCATACATTAAAAGTGTATTGCTCTACCAGCTGAGCTACGGAATCCAACGTTGTTTTTATTAACGTGGCGCAAAGATAGGTCTTTTATTGAATTGCCAAACTTTTTTGCGAACTTTTTTTGATTTTTTTCTTGCCATGTGCCCGATAAACTATCCTAACTTTGTAGCATGAAAACCTTTCTTCTTTCAATTATCTTGTTGTTCTTCGCTGCTTGTCAATCACTTCCGCAAGCCGATTACATCCTGCATCATGGAAAAATTTACACTTGCGATTCCTCCTTTTTGGTGGTCGAAGCCGTGGCCGTGAAAGACGGAAAAATCCTCGCCACCGGGTCGAATCAAGAAATTTTGAACGGATATAAAGCCGATTCTACGGTAGATTTGCAGAGTCAAGCGGTTTATCCAGGCCTCATCGATGCCCATGCCCATTTTTACGGGTATGGAAAAGGTCTTTTTGAGGTAAATCTCTGGGGATGTACTTCTGAGGCAGAAATGATTCAACGAGTGAAGGAATTTGCTGAGCGTAATCCAAACTTACCGTGGATCATCGGACGTGGTTGGGACCAAAATTTATGGACCAACAAATCCATGCCCAATTTTAATCTGCTCAATGGTTTAAAATTGTCCCAACCTGTTTTTCTCACTCGGGTGGATGGACACGCCGCCTTGGTGAATGAAGTCGCTTGGAATAGGGTCGATCCAAAAAATAATCCGGCCCTTGGAGGAAAAGTGGTGCTCTATTATGGAAATTTTTCAGGTTTATTGATCGATGGGGCCATGGATTTGGTTCAAAATATCATCCCTCAACCATCGAAGGAGGACATGGAAAAATACCTGCTATCGGCCCAAAAAAACTGTCTTGCCGAAGGCATGGTGGCTTTGCACGATGCCGGATTGAAATCCAATATCATCGATGCCATACATGAATTGAAAAAAAGCGGTGATTTAAAAATGGATTTTCATTTGATGATGGATGGAACCGATGAAACCACGTTGAAAAAATATTTGAAATCACCCATTGTTGAAGATGGCTTTTTGGTCAAATCAGTGAAACTTTACGCCGATGGTGCCTTGGGGTCAAGAGGCGCGCTTCTGAAGCACGAATACCACGATCGCCACGACTACTACGGAATTCGAGTAACATCCTTGGATTCCATGGAAAAAGTCGCTCGCCGATGCCAAGAAAACGGAATTCAATTGTGCACGCACGCCATCGGCGATTCTGCCAATCACGACGTGCTTCGCATTTATTCTCAATTGATTCAAAAGGGAAATCCGCTGCGGTGGAGAATTGAACATGCTCAAATCGTTGATCCTGCCGATTTTCCCCTTTTCAAACAGTACTCCATCATTCCTTCGGTTCAGCCATCGCATGCAACCAGCGATCACGCTTGGGCTCCCGATCGCTTGGGCACCTACGTTACACGGGGTTATCAGTACAAAAAACTTTGGGATTGCAACGGATTTTTACCGCTGGGAAGTGATTTTCCGGTAGAGTCGATCCGACCAGTATTGCAGTTTTATGCGGCCATTGCTCGAAAAACCACCGACGGAAAACCTCAAGGAGGCTTCCAGATGAACGAGGCTTTAACCCGCCAACAAGCATTGTTGGGATTAACTCGATTTGCGGCCTATTCCATGCAAATGGACGATCAAATGGGAAGCATTGAAAAAGGGAAATGGGCCCATTTCACTGTTTTTGATCAGGACATCATGAGCATTCCTGTGGAAAAAATTCCAAACGTTTCCACGAAATACACCATCATTCGGGGTAATATTGCATACTCCAAATAAATTTATCCTTGGCAGTTTACGTTCGAAACCTCTATTCCCGAAAAAGAAAGTGGCCCAAAGTTGTGGGATTCACCTTTCTAGCGATTTTTATCCTTGCAATTGGTGGGTATTTTACTTTCCGACA
>JAIYBD010000186.1 GCA_027488715.1 Bacteroidota bacterium
ATTCGTGTTTAGGTCAAACTCCATGGCCATGTTCGCAGATCTCCCGTTGGCTGTAACTACGGGAACCGAATTCATGGTTACTGGATTAGCTGAAACATCAACGTCCATCAATCGCCCAACGCTTCCATCGAGGTAATAGAAGTACAAATGATGCGTATTGGAGTTAAAAACAACCCCATCTCCAAAAAAACTAGAAATGGTATTGGGCAAACTATCAACTAAAGTTGCAATACCGGTATTTGGATCTGTTACAGAAATATATCCACGAGCTCCTAATCTCTTTCCATGAACGGTATATAATTTCCCATTGCTTAAATCAACTTTGGTACCTACGCCAAAGTTAATTTGATTGGCCATGATAAAGTTATTCCTTTGGTTCACATTGTATGCCAATGTAACGGGTTGATTATTTTGGTACGTAGCAATGTAAAAATTGCCGTTGTTGGAATTGAATGTTGACGACCCGGAAACTACACCGTTAATGGGTGCGGAATCGTTCATAACCGTTGGCAATGAAAGGGTGTCCCACTGCACAAACTCTTGTTTTCTAGTTGTAGGATTATTTCTAACCCCTACAAATTTCATGGATTGAGCTAACCCAGAAATAGTTGAAAACGTAAATAAAACATGAATAAATTTTTTCATGATCATGATGGTGTTTAATTTTGCTTCCAAGATAGTTGAAATTTCATTTCACTTCACCATTAAACTTGGTGGCTGTCATCTGCAATCCATTTTTTACAAAAGACTGAACACATTCCACCGAGCGTTGAATAGTTTCTACCAATAAGGACTGCTCTTCAGAGGAGAACTTACCCAAAACATAATCGACTTGAAATCCTTTTGAGAATTCAGATCCAATTCCAAAACGAAGGCGTGGGTAATTGGTATGTCCGAGAACCGCTTGAATGTCTTTTAATCCGTTATGCCCTCCATCGGAGCCTTTAGCGCGCAAGCGCAACGTTCCCAAGGGGAGGGCCAAATCGTCGGTAATAACCAACACATGCTGATGGGGGATTTTGTGTGCATCCATCCAATAACGAACCGCTTTTCCGCTGAGGTTCATGTACGTATTGGGTTTCACCAAAACCAACGTTTTTCCAGCATATCGCATCTCAGCAACATCCGCTAAACGATCGGTTTTAAATACAATGTTGGATGCCCCCGCAAGAGCATCCAACACCATAAAACCTGCATTGTGTCGCGTTTCAGCATACTCCGATCCTGGATTTCCAAGACCTACAATCAGGAACTTCATATTTCAGAAGAATTAGTCTTTCTTCATTCCACGTTGTGCCTTCACGTAGCAAACGGGGTTGTTCGGAGCAGCCAAAATGGTTACACCAGAAACGTTGATTTCTTTCACACGAACCAAACCACCTACTTCCAAGTGGCCAATTCCCACTTCAAGGAAATCAGGCATGTCTTTCTTCAAGGCTTTTACGCGCAATTTACGCTCACGAACCATGAATTTACCCCCTGCCAATACACCTAAAGCAGTGCCGGTAAACTTCAATGGCAAGTCCATTTTCACAGGCTTATCTTCCTGAACTAACAAAAAGTCAACGTGCATCAACGCAGTACTGATGGGGTGATATTGAGAATCTTGAACAATGGCAAGGTACTTTTTACCTTCGATGTTCAATTCAATGAATGATTTTTCAGGAGTGTAAATAATGTCCTTGAAATCATAACCGTGGGCCCAGAAAGAAACTTGGTTCTCCCCTCCATACAGAATGCATGGAATGCGGTCGTAAGCACGCAATTCGTTGCTTCCTGTTTTCCCTACGCTTTCACGAAGAAAGCCGCTCAATTGGATGGTTTTCATAAAAAAAAAATTTAAATGTTTATTTCAAAAAGATTGTTGATGGATTGGTGTTCGTTCACGCTGCGAATTGCTTTTGCAAACAAATCAGCAACAGAAATAACACGAATCTTAGCGTGGTCTTCACCTTCACGAAGCGGAAGCGTATCGGCAACAACCACTTCAACCAAAGAAGATTTATTGATGTTATTATACGCTTCACCCGATAAAACAGGGTGGGTACAACATGCTCTTACCGAACGAGCTCCTCTTTCCATGATGGCATCCGCCACTTTACAGATAGTCCCTGCCGTGTCGATGATATCATCGATGATAACAACATCGCGATCTTTAACGTCACCGATCAACGTAATGGATTCTACCTTGTTGGCCTCTTTACGCACTTTGTCGCAAACCACCATATCGGCATCCAATTTTTTCAAATACGAACGCACTCGACTTGCAGCACCCATATCCGGAGCACAAATGGTAAGTTTGTCCAAATTCAACGACTGAATGTAAGGAATGAAGATTTTAGAAGCGTACAAGTGATCAACGGGAACATTGAAAAACCCTTGAATTTGGGCTGCGTGCAAGTCCATGGTCATCACCCGATAAACACCAGCTGCAGAAAGCAAGTCGGCAACCAAACGCGCGCCAATGGCAACACGTGGCTTATCTTTTCGGTCTTGGCGCGCCATACCAAAATAAGGAATCACCGCTGTGATGTAGTGGGCAGAAGCACGCTTTGCTGCATCAATCATCATCAGCAATTCCATCAAATTATCTTGAGGAGCAAACGTACTTTGAATCAAAAAAACATCGCAACCGCGAACCGTTTCATCAAAACTAACGGCAAACTCCCCGTCTTTGAATCGGTTAATGGTTACACTTCCAAGTTCTTTCCCATACGATTTAGCGATTTTTTCAGCTAAGTACCGGGAACTTTGTCCTGAAAATAATTTGGTTTCGTTGATCCGTGCTGGCATGATTTCTAAGGTTGCGCGAAGATAGTAAATGAATTTCAGCTATCCAATAAAAAACCCGACCTTTTGGGCCGGGCTAAAAACTGATATTTAAAACATTACATCTTTACCATTTTGCGAGTTTCGATTTTGCCATTCTGAATCATTTGTACAAAGTAGGCACCCGAATTAAAACCGGCTACATCAATTGTTTTATTGGATTGATTTCCCATAAATTCTTTCAAAACCACTTTTCCATGAGCATCTAAAATTTGAATTTCAGATGATGATCCTTCGTTCTTAACTTGTACAAAATCGGTGGCCAGGGTTGGAAAAACATTCCAGCTCAACTTCGATTCCTCGGAAGTAACACCATTGGCCATTTGGGTAGTAAAACGAACCTCAAAACCATCCATTCCACCTTGTGCAGAAAATGCAGCCAAACGGAAGGAAGGATCAAAATTTACCGTTTCTTCAAAGCTTCCTACCATCACCAACTCTTGACCTACCATCGCCATTCCGCGAACCGCTTCTTGTCCGATGCCGCCAAATCTAGTCATCTCTTGATAAACACCCATTTTATCAAATCCCACCAAGAAAATGTCTGACATTCCGGCACTGAAAAATTCACCACCATTTTGAGTAGGATTAAAGTCAAATTGAGAAGCCGATTCTCCACTCACCCAAAGGCGATTCATTCCTTGAATTTCAATTTCAGAAATTTGATCGTTATCATTTCCTCCATAGGAATTAGCCCAAATCACGTTTCCATTAAGCTCCAATCTCGCTAAAAATGCATCCGATTCCCCATTGGAGGTCAACGAAAACCCACCCATTTGAATGGTTTGATGATAGAAGCCGCCCACAAAAATTTCATTTTGATTTGAAACTTCAAGGGTAGTTGCGAAATCGTTACCTACTCCACCGAAGTTTTTCATGAAAAGTGGATTTCCTTGTCCGTCGAAACGACTAACGAAGAAATCATAATTTCCTTCAGTTTGAACATACAAGGAAGCATTGAAAGGATTTAAATCAATAGGGCGATTGAATCCGCCGGTAATTACCATGTTTCCAGACTGATCGTAAGCGATAGCACCCAAGCGATCATTGCCAGTAGATCCAATTTTAAACGCTTCAATCACGGGAGCGCAACGACCTTGAATATAACGAACGAAGAAAATATCGGTTCCGCCGTTCGACATCAATTGGGTATTCGTTCCAGAACCGGCGGGACCAAAGGTTGCCAAGCCAGAAAATTCACCGGCCACTAAAATTTCTGTTGAATTGTTGCTGCGAGCGAGGGCCTTCACTTTATCGTTTCCGGCTCCACCCAACGTCCAAGATGTCATCAAAACTCCATCGGTATTGTATCGAACAACAAATCCATCGGCATTTCCAGCGCTTTGATAAACCGTTCCATCCAAATCGATGCTACCACGGAAAGATCCACCTAAAACCAATTCTCCATTTTGAGCCTCAATCAACACCGGCGACTCTTCGTTTTCGATGGTACCAATGGACTTCAACCAAGAAATCTGACCAAGAGCATTTTTCTTCATTAAGAAGATATCTTTCCCACCTGTAGAAGTAATGGAAAATCCACCCATGCTCAATGAACCTTCGTAGGTACCTGCATAAAATAGGTCACCTTGTTGGTTGGTTACAACCTCACGAATCTCTTCAGCCTGAAAGCCTGAAGTGGAAGATGCATCTTTAAAGTTCAATTGCGCTTGCGCAATGGTTGCTGAAAAGATGATGGCGGCGGAGGTGATGAAATTTTTCATTTTCTTGTTGTTTTCCTTCTGCTAAATACCACATCGACAACTTGCCATTTTCATCAACAACTTTCAAAGCTTTGAACAAGTAATGAAAATTCAATTTTTGAATTATTTTTGAAACTTTTGAATCAAAAAGATGGAATATTACCAAAATTACCAAACAACAAACCCTAGTTATCTCACTTTTTTGAAATGAAAAATGACCAATTTTTGAATTGGTCATTTTAAGTATTTGGCGAAGAATTTCAGATTTTGCCCTAAGGAATAAAATAGCCCATGCATTTCGCGGCCAATTGACTCACTTTTCTCAAGTGTTCAACATCCATTTCGGTAAAATCATTCAAGACATTGGAATCGACATCCAAAACGCCAATAACGGCTCCATTTTCATCTTGAATAGGAATTACCACCTCACTTTTGCTTTGGGAACTGCAGGCGATGTGGCCAGGAAACTCCTCTACATTAGGTACAAGGATGGGAGCGAGGTTTTTCCAAGCGGTACCGCAAACCCCTTTTCCGAAAGCAATTCGGGTGCAAGCGATGGGGCCTTGAAATGGTCCAAGGACCAATTCCTCATCACGAACCAAATAAAAACCTACCCAGAAAAAAGAAAAGGTTTGATGCAACGCCGCTGCGATATTCGCCAAATTGGCCACATAATCAGACTCTCCTTCCACCAAGGCTTGCAACTGTGGCCAAAGCGCTATGTATTTTTCTTCTCGAGAAGCTTGTTGCGGAATTACTAAATTTTCTGCCATGGTCAATGAATTCGGTGCGGATGAGGGGCAAAAGTAGCTAAGATTTCTTTTTCACGTTCTAAAAATTCATCCCAGCGTTTACGAACACGTTCACGGGGCAAATAGTATTCTGCTAAATTCATGAACAAGGTGTAATGCCCCGCTTCCGACACCATGAAATGATGATAAAATTCCCTCATGTACGGATCGTTCATTCCCAAACTCAACACCCGAAATCGTTCGCATGAACGTGCCTCGATTAAGGCACAGGTGAGCAACTGATCCAACATTTTTTGTTCTTTGCTCGCCCCTTTGACATGAAAAGCCAATAACTGATTAACGTATTCATCCTTTCTTGGACGACCTAAGGCAATTCCTCGTTTTTCCATTTCCAATAAAACGGTTCGAAAATGCCCCCATTCTTCGGTTACCAACGGAGATACTTGTTTAACCAATTCCTCTTTATCAGAAAATTGAATGATGAGCGAAACGCATGAGGTTGCTGCCTTTTGTTCACACCAGGCATGATCGGTAAGAATATATTCCAACGACATTTCGGCAACGGATGCCCAACGTGGATCGGTTGGTAATTTCAAATGCAACATAAATTCCAAAAAAAAGCCCCGAAATTTCGGGGCCTGATCTTTTACATTAAGGCGGCCAGTTTATCCTGCAATTGCTTTTTGGTAGCAACACCTACGTGTTTATCCACGACTTGTCCGTCTTTGAAAAACAACAAGGTTGGAATGTTACGAATACCGAACTCCATAGCTAAATCGCCTTCAGCGTCTACATCTACTTTGCCGATTACCGCAGTATCGCCCATTTCGTTGGCAATTTCTTCCACTACTGGACCTACCATGCGGCAGGGACCACACCATGCAGCCCAGAAATCAACCAATGCTACTTTTCCTGAATTTTTTACCAGCTCTTCGAAATTGCCGGTTGTAATTGTATGTGCCATAATTATTTTTTACAAAGGTAGTAACCGAAGGAAAACTAAAAAAGTTCAATTCATTCGAATCATGAGGTCAAACTGACAAATTTTCGAAAGTTCCTCGTAAAATTCAGCATTTAAATCAACCTTATGTCCGTTGCTAACCAAACCCAGCGAAACATTTTTAATCGCATCGTAGAGCTTGATTTTCAATTCTTTGGAGCCAGGAAATCGCGAAAACAAATCGCCCAACTGGGCCATTAACTCATCGGAAATTTCCTGAACATCCAATTCCAACTGAATTCCTGTAATCATTTTTTCAGAAAGGTTGCTGAGTAATTCCATGTGATGAATTTGAAATTCTATTTCTTTGCTATCGCGGAATCGCGGTGCGTTTTTCCCTCGAATCAATACCATATTGTTATTCTGGAACATGTGACTCCATTTCAAATACCGATCACCAAACATCACAAATTCCGTGTATCCTTCGTAGTCAATCAATAAAAAGGAACCAAAGGGATTTCCCTTTTTC
>JAIYBD010000189.1 GCA_027488715.1 Bacteroidota bacterium
GTTTTTTCGAAATTGGCTCGTTTAGTGTTGAATTGTCACTTTTTTTTTTTTATTTTCTCCCGTTTGGCTAATTAATTCTATCAGATAAATTCCATCTTTCAACAACGATGTTGGTAAGAATAAGGCCGAGTTGCCATTTCCGGTTTGAAACAGTACAACCTTTCCCGTCATGTCAATTAATTTTACTGAAAAAGCGCCCTGCCCTCCGAATTGTACCGTTCCTCCATCACTCAAGGGCATGGGATAAATCTGTAGGTTTTCTTTTAAGGTGGTTGATGAAGTTCCTACGCCCGTAACCGTAAAACAAGCCGACGTATCTACGCAGCCTCCTTGGGTAACCCGTACCGCATAAGAGCCGTTTGCCGTTGCCGAAAACATTGAATTGGTCGCATTGGAAATGGTTGAGAAACCGTTGCAATTCAACCATTGAAATTGAGCGTTCGTGGCAACGGCCGTGAACGTGTTTCCGGCTCGAGTAACTCGAGTATCTACCGTATCCAGGGTAACGCCACTTGCCACCCAATTGGAGGTGGTGCCCGTTAGTGAAAAGTTATTCAAGATTCCGTCTCCATTTCTTGTTAACTCGTTGATGGCGGTTGAAACAAGCACATTATTCCCGCCGGCAACGCCTTGGTTAAAGCGGTAATACCCGGCCAATGAACCCGGAAATGAACAAAGGCGCTTGTTGTAATTCGTTTGAATTTCGCTGGCCGTTCGCGCCACACCCCAGATTCGAATTTCATCCAAATCGCCATTCCAACGATTGATGCCATCGATCCTGCGTCCAATCACCACATCGCCGTTCCCGGTATTGATGGAAGTAGGTAGAACCCCACTGGTATCCAAAGCGCCATCCACGTACAAAAAATACGAAGCGGCCGAGCTCAACGGATCATAAACCGCAGCCACATGGTGCCACTGTCCGTCGTTGAGCGGGCGGGTCGAATTCAATCCGCTTCCCCCAACTTCAATGCGAATGCCGTTGTTGAACAATAAACTCATGGTAAATCTTCCACCGGTGGTGAACGAACCCATGTCAATTATGGCTTTTTGAGTGCCACCGGCATTCGGATTGGCATTCGCCGTGGTACGAATCCACGCTTCATACGTTCTTGCGGCCGTTCCTTGAATGGAAGGAATGCTGGTTTGAACAAAATCGTCCACTCCATCGAAATTCAATGCATTGTTTTGGGCAGAAACGTGCAACGCTAAAAATCCCCCAAAGAAGAGTAAGCCAAGTTTTTTCATGATGTTTTTTTTGAAAGGTACGAAAAAGCAAGTGAAATCAAAGACTCCAAGCCTTCAAATAGGCATATTCAAGGGCTTCCGCCCCAAATCCCGAGTAAAATCTAGCCAAACCGGCCTTCATCCCGCCCTCAAAATCCCAATGACTTTTCGATTCATGGGCCTCCACCAATCCGTGGTACACCAATCCGTGGGCGGCCGACCGGTTTTTCCCTACCTCGTCAGTAGCGCTTAGCCAATAAATTCTCCATCCGCTGCTCTCCAAAACCGCCATTACGCTGTGCAGGTGAATGCCTTCAAAGGCACCCCAACATCGAACCCGAAAGGGTTCACCTTCAATTTCTGAAAGGGCTTTGAATTTTTGATAGAAAGAGCGGGGTAAATTCAACAATTTCCCCTGGTGTTCCTCAAAAAAATGGATGCACGCCAGCCCCGAAATGGGCGCAATGTGGAAGCCATTCGATTGAAATTTGCGGATATGGCGCCGATGGTGTTCGGAAATTTGGTCCCAAGGAGGTAAGGCGCCATCTTCGTACCGTAGCTGATAGGTCATTCGTTTCTCCAACGAATATTTCTGCGTTTTTGCGAGTTTTTCCAATGCTTCCCACGAAAAGCCATCGGGCAATCCTACGGTCATTTGAATCCACCGAAGTTCAGATTTAAGCCATTTTAGGGAATAGGAAAAATCGGCGGGACGCCCGCCCAAAAGGCCCAACTGTTGACACAAAAGCGGTTGGCGGGCGGTTTCAATCCCCAAATACGATTTCACCGGGATGGGAAAGATTTTCCCGTAATCGTCCGAAATCAAAGCTTGCCAACGCGGATTAACCGCATCTAAAAAGCCGGAATAGAAATACGGCATGCCGCTTTGTTTCCAAACGGTTTCGTCCCAGCGTTCCGCATCGATGGTATTTCGCTTGTGAATTTTCACCACGCCAAAGGTAAGATGCGCAGCCGTTGCTCGAACGTTTTTGGCGCTTCAATTTCCCATTCCGAAAGTTTTTTCAAGGCGATTTCCTCCACGTTTCTCCAATCTGATTGTTCCAACAGATCGTGGTATTGGGCGGTGTTGATGCTGCGATTAATGGTTCGAATTCCCCATTTTCTCAAAATCGGCCCCGAGGTTTTTACCCACCATTCTTGCCAAGGTTTTCGATGTAAACCCAATCCATAAGTACGTTTTACGGGGAGTTTGAACCACTCGGGCGACCACGATAAGAGAGTGGCTTGATAACCTTTTTGTTCCCATTGTTGGGACGAAGGAACCGATAGAAATGCTTGAATCACCGCTTCGTTCAAAAAGGGGTGAACGGTAGTCATTTCTTTTGGATGGAAGGCGTGCGATAGGCCTTTGCGGTAGTACCATTCCCATTCAAATTTTCGGAAGGAAACAGGATCGCCTTCCAAGGAGATGTGGGGTAAATCCCATGAACGAATTCCTTGGGATTTCATCCACATTTGGTTCGGATGCGGTTGGGTTTCTTCCGCTGGAAGTTCGGTGAGCCAATCGCCAAGGAAGCCGGTGAAAATGGGTTGTGGAATATTTTTCAGTTGTTCCCAAGGAATGCTGAAAAGCGGATGCATGCTGGAATTTCCTAACCGATGCCGAAGTTGAATTTGTTCAACCGAGGGGGCGATAGAAAGGTCGATGGCAAGGTGTTGGGTACCCGCTTTTCGAGCGATGAGATTTCCAATGTCGTAATCCCACGTCCCAGGAGAGCCGTAGGTGATGGTATGGATGGATGTGGGTGGCAGGTGTTTCAACAGCTCTACCAAAAGTATTCGACTGTCTAGCCCGCCACTCAATAAAAGGGCCACTTCGGTGTGTTGCCCCAAGCCTTCACGAACGGATTGAGCTAAAACTTCCAAAGGCTTGATATTCTGATCGGAAAACGGAAAAACGGGTGCCTCTGGAATGGGGGAGGTATTTTTTGGAAAAAAACCAAAATGGAGGAAAAAGAGGGATTCGAATGGAATGGAATTCATAGCTGAATCAAAAATAAATCATTGGTACTTCCAACGTTCTCCAGAATGGTCAATTTTGTATGATTATTTTGGAAGAAATCGATCATGGATTTTCGATGTTGGGCGGAAAGGGTTTCTCGGAAGGTATTGAAGAGAATGGTTCCGCCGGGGTTGCACCGTTTCAGCAACGAATCAAAGAATGATGTTTCGAGGCAAGTGGTGGGGATGGTTTGATGGTAAAAAACATCGACGATGATTAGATCGAATGGCTGAATGGATTGCCCAACATAATTTTCGGCCGAGTTGATATGGATGAAAACGTTGGGGAATCGGCCGATCTGGAATTCGGTTTGAGCGATTTCGACCATGAGAGGGTCGATTTCAACCGCGGTAATGGGCGCCGAAACGTAGAACTTTTCCCGAAGGGACTGAATGACCGATCCGGCGGCCATGCCCAGCAGGAGGATCGATTTTGGAGAGGAATTGGTAAGGATGCGCCGAAGTCCTTCTTCTAAGATCTGCTGCAAGGGGCCATAGCTGTAGTTCACGTTACCGGAATGCAGCACTTTTTTCCCCGAATCAAGTGCGATGTGTAAATCGTTGTGAAGGGAAGAATCTACGGTTTTTAATCGAATAGGGCCTAAATAACTCAACCAGTGTTTCATTCGTAGGCGAAAGTGCGAAAAAATTTCTTCAAAAAGTCATTTTTAGAAAACAAAAATTTCTCTTTGATGTTTGGGAATTGCTTTTATATTTGCGCAAAAATAAGACGACTATGTATTGGACACTTGAACTAGCTTCGTATTTGGAGGATGCGCCTTGGCCTGCGACCAAGGACGAGTTGATTGATTATGCGATTCGCTCGGGTTCTCCTTTGGAATTGATTGAAAATTTGCAAGAGTTGGAAGACGACGGTGAGCCGTACGAATCCATCGAGGAAATCTGGCCGGATTATCCGACCAAGGACGATTTCTTCTTCAATGAAGACGAGTATTAAGAAATTTGAATCCCGCGAAAGCGGGATTTTTTTTGCAATTCACTTAGGTTTAAAATACCCCGAAGTGGGTATTAGCCGCATTTTTTTGCCTAATATCTTTGTATTTATAAATCAGAGATATGAAAAAGATTGTACTCTACTTCTTCTTAATTTTTATGACTTCCATTTCAGCTTTTTCCCAAGCTGGGTGTCCGCAAGCTGCAACAGGCAATTATTGGCGGGACATTGTGAGCTCCAATACCAACCATGCCGCTATTAAGACGGATGGAACTTTATGGGTTTGGGGGGATAATTCGTTTAACCAAGTTACGAATGTTGGGTCTACTGGAACCATGGTTGATCTTCCTGTTCAAATAGGAACATCCAATGATTGGGCTCAAGTAACAGTAGGGTATGGATGTGTTTACGCCATTAAAACCAACGGAAGCTTATGGGTTTGGGGGTATAATGACAAAGGAAGGTTGGGCACGGGTAATACCAACTCGATCAACGTTCCAACTCAACTTCAACCGGGATCGATTTGGAAGTGGATTAGTGCAGGACATGAACATGTGGTCGGAATTAAATCGGATGGGAGTTTGTGGGCATGGGGAGGAAACACTTATGGGCAATTAGGAACGGGAAATACCACCAACAGTTTTACCCCGGTTCGAATTGGAACGGGTACAACTTGGAACACGGTTTCAGCTGGGTTAATGCACAATTTAGCTATACAAACCAACGGCACCCTGTGGGCATGGGGCTCTAATTCGGGAACTCAAATTGGTGATGGAACCTCATTAAATCGTTTTACCCCGGTTCAAATTGGTACGGCCACCAATTGGAAAAAAGTCGTGGCCAAATCGTATGTTTCTGTTGGCGTAAGAACTGATGGTTCATTGTGGGGCTGGGGAAGCACAGGTTTTTATTACGGTGCCGGAAATTCTTCCAACGCTGCCCCACTTCGAATAAATCCAAATCAATACTGGTTGGATGTTAATCATGGAAATAATGTTATGATTGCATTGGAAAGAAGTGGGGTCTCTTACATGGCAGGCCAATCTTTCCAGTTCCAAAATTTAAAAACGGATCAATTTAGGTATGATACTTTAACGCCGTTATCGGTTCGTTTTCAAAAATATTCATTGAGTTCCTTTGCCGTTTTGGGGATTGATTCAACAGGATCCATTTTTGGTTGGGGAGGATTGAGAGGCTCCAACGATTCAACCATAACTCGGGTGGTTACTCGCCTAACGACATCTACAAGGGAATATTCGGTTTGCAAGGGATCGGCGGTAACGGTGGGGGCAGCGCCAACGGGATTAACGGGGGTTACGTATGCCTGGACGGCTTTACCGGCCGGGACCGCGAGCGCTTTGGCACAGCCTTCGTTTACGTTTACCCGGCCGGGTGTAGTGGCGGTTTCTGCCGCAAAAACGGGCTGTCCAACCACGTACGATACCGCTTATGTTCACCTGCGTGCA
>JAIYBD010000284.1 GCA_027488715.1 Bacteroidota bacterium
AAAATGCCTGATGCGTGCATTGGCGTTGATGTGATTACCGGGTTTCCGGGTGAAACTGAAACGGAATTTCGAGCTACTTTCGATTTTCTTCATAGCTTGCCCATCAGCTACATTCATGCATTTACGTTCTCGGAGAGGGCCAATACCGAAGCTGCGAATTTGCCGAATTCGGTGCCTTATCCCATTCGGGAAGAGCGAACCCGGCAATTGCAATCGCTCAGCGAAAAAAAGAAACGAGCTTTTTACGAAAGTCAGAAAGGTCGTAGTAAAACTATTTTGGTGGAACATGAAGTAAAGCAAGGATTCCGTTTTGGATTTACCGAAAACTACATCAAGGTGCAAGTTCCTGAGGAAAAGTCGGTTGCTAATTCGTTAATGTTGGTCAAATTGAACAACTTACTTCCTGAAACCTTGTTTGCTTTCGATGGGAATTGATTCTTTTTGAATATCTTTGCGCAAAATTACACGATATGCAGAATTCCTATAACCAACAGTTGCAAAGCTGGATCAATGAAGAAAAAGTAGCCAATGAAATTTCATTTTTGGTGAATCAACTTTCCTTGGAAAAGGCGGTAGAAGTGATCATGTTGCGCAAGCAATTGATGAACCGTGCCGCAACCGATATCATCAATCGCCATCACGAGGCGGCCAAAGTGATGGGGGAAGTATTCAATATGGAAGATTCTTTGGTTCTTTTAAAGGAGATGATGAATGCAGATCTTTCTCCAGCTCGTATTGATTTAGGTCGATTGTTGTCAGAATGGAATGCCGAAAAAGGTGAATTTTCATCCGTTAAATCATTCATTGGTTCAAAATTGGCCGGATGCATTGAAGCCGATAATTTCAAAATGACTCCCAAAGATGTGGTGTTGTACGGTTTTGGTCGCATTGGCCGTTTGATGGCTCGTGAGTTGATTTATCAAGCCGGAAACGGAACGCAGCTTCGTTTGCGCGCTATCGTTACCCGTGGAAATTCGGAGAAAGAAATCTCCAAGCGTGCAGAATTGCTCCGCACGGATTCCATTCACGGAAAATTCCAAGGGACCATCGTTGAAGATTACGAAAATAAATGCCTTATTGTTAACGGACATCGTATTGAAATGATCGATGCGCGCAATCCAACGGACGTTGATTATACTCAATACGGCATTGAAAATGCATTGTTGGTGGATAATACCGGCGTTTGGCGCGATGCCGAAGGGTTGGGTCAACACCTGAATGCAAAAGGCATTGATAAAGTGTTGCTTACTGCTCCCGGTAAAGGAGATATTCCGAATGTGGTTTATGGAGTTAATCACGAATCCATCAATCTGAACGATAAAATTTTCTCGGCAGCATCTTGTACCACCAATGCCATTGTTCCGGTGTTGAAGGTTGTGAATGATGTATTCGGTTTGGAAGTTGGTCACGTTGAAACCATACACTCTTATACCAACGATCAAAACTTAATCGATAACTACCACAAGAGCAATCGCCGTGGTCGCGCAGCTACCTTGAACATGGTCATCACCGAAACCGGAGCCGGTTCAGCCGTAGCAAAAGCACTTCCCGAATTGAAAGGAAAAATTACCGGAAACTCCATCCGCGTTCCAACACCAGATGGTTCTTTGGCCGTGTTAAGCTTAACATTGAATTCTGAAGTAACCAAAGAGTCATTGAACGAAGCCCTACGTCTTTCTAGCTTAAAAGGCGGTTTGGTGGAACAAATTGAATTCAGCTTGAACAATGAATTGGTTTCTTCCGATATCATTGGAAACGTGCACGCCTCGATTGTTGATGGTCCTGCTACCATTGTTCAGCCTAACGGAAAAGGGGCCATCGTTTACGTTTGGTACGATAACGAATACGGATACACCCGTCAAGTAATGCGATTAGCCAAGTACTTGGGAGATGTAATCCGCTTCACGTACTATTAATCGAAATCTTACCTCATCAAGAAGCCCCGAAAATATTCGGGGCTTTTTTATTGGAGTGAATCTTTACAAATTCCCTTTTACAGAAAGGGTTCCTCTTACCTTGGTGAAAGTGTATTTGGTAAAATCGCGGTTGGATTCTAAACCATCTGCCATGATGATTTGGGTGGATCGCCGAACGGTAACTGGGCCGTTGGTGGCCAAGCGATCTTTACTTTGATCGAGAATAAGATTTTCAGTGAGCAGGGTATCTCCATTTGAATTGATAACTTGAACATCGCCCTTTACGTTCATGATTCCTGATTTCGAATCAACAGTGGCGTAGTTTCCCGTGAGGGTCGATGAGCGGTTTCCTTCGGAATCGAAAAAATGGGCGGTAACTCCTTTGGGAAGGGTGGTTTTATAGTCGGTTTGTTCCCATTTACGAATCATTTCCGGGGCGATGACTTCTACCCGAACAATACCGGAATCGGAGTAATTGATCACCACATTTTTAGCCTTTTCGGCCAGCCAATCTTCTTTGTGATGAAAGGGTGCCAGTTCATCGGCTGAGTTTCTACAGCCGATGAGCAGCAATAAAAAAGCGGAATAAATTCCGCTTTGGTAAGTTTTAAGAAACATGAATTACTTCACATTGACCAATTCCACATCGAAGATCAACGACGCATTGGGTGGAATAACGCCACCTGCGCCGGCGGAACCGTAGCCTAAGTTGGAAGGAATGATCAGGCGCATTTTGTCGCCCACTTTCATCAATCCAATTCCTTCGTCCCAACCTTTGATCACGTAACCTTGTCCTAATGGGAAATCGATGGGTTCGCCTCGTTCCACTGAAGAGTCGAATTTCTTCCCACATTTTCCATTTTCGTTTAAGTATCCGGTGTAATGAACAGAAACAGTTTTTCCAGCTTCGGCCTTTGCACCATTACCTGATTCAAGAACGATGTATTCCAATCCAGAAGCGGTTTTTTGAACTTTTTTTCCTTCAACATTGAAAGGAGTTGCTTTTGGAGTTGCTTTGAAATCGATCAATTCCACTTCAAAAAGAAGGGTTGCATTGGGTGGAATAGCATCTCCGGCTCCACGAGCACCGTAACCCAATTCGGATGGGATGATCAATGAAGCTTTATCACCTTTTCCAAGTAGCGCGATTCCTTCGTCCCAACCTGGAATAACTTGGCCAACCCCCAATTGGAAGCTGAAGGGAGTTCCACGATCTACAGAAGAATCGAATTTCTTTCCTTTTTGTCCGTTTTCGTACAAATAACCAGTGTAATGAACGGTTACTTTATCTCCAGCGGATGGTTTGTCTTTTCCGAATTGGCTTTGAAATTGAACTTTTAAGCCACTTGAGGTGGTCATTTCTTTGGTTTGTTCCATGGTTTTTTTGGTGTTGCCTTTTTGAGCGCAAGCAACGGTGGAGAAAGCCAAAGTTGCTGCAAGAATGATGGTTTTATTCATGATGATTTTCTAAGATTTCCAAAAATAGGGGAAAACTAGGAAACGGGATAAATAAAAATTAGTTGCCTTCGATGATTTTAAATAAATCGTCGAGTTTAGGAGTGAGGATGATTTCGGTTCTTCGGTTGAGTTTGCGCGCGGCTTCCGATTTGGCGGGATCTACCGGAGAAAATTGCCCGCGACCGCTGGCGGTAATTCGATTCGGATCGATGGAAGTTCCTTCTGTTAAGATGCGGGTGATGGTGGTTGCTCGCAACACGGAAAGATCCCAATTGTCTTTCACTTGTCCGCTACCGGTGTAAGGAACATCGTCGGTATGCCCTTCGACTGCGATATTGATGTCTTGATTGGTTTCCAATACCTTGGCCAATTTAGCGATGGCTTCACGACCCTTGGGGTCGATTTCGCGGGAACCGGATTTGAACAAAAGTTGTTCGCTTAATGAAACGTACACTTTTCCGTTTTTCTGAATCACTTCCAATCCGCTTCCTTTAAATCCGGTAAGGGCTGCTGCTACTTTCTTTTGTAGCGCATTCACGATGGAATCTTTGCGATCGAGAATGTCTTGTAATTCTTGCACTTTAGCTTCCCGCTCCTCCAATTTCTTTCGGGTATCGTCGTTTTGGGCAGCCAATACGTTCAAGTTTTTTTCTTTGGCAGAAAGCTCTTGGCGAAGTTTTTCCAATTCAGCCTTTTGTTGCGCCAATTCCTGCTTTTGCTCGTCGATGCGGGCTTGCAATCGTTGGTTTTCGTTCAAGTTAGCATTGAGAATGCGGTCGTTGGTTTTCGACAACTCCTCCATCCGCTTTTTATTTTGCTCATCGAGCATCATGTATTGACGGAGGGATGAACCAAGATTTGCGGTGTCTTTCAACAAGATTTCCCGCTCTTTTTTCAATTTAGCTTGTTCTTCATTGAGAGCTGCTTGGTCGCCTTGCAGTTTTTTCTTTTCATTGTTGCAGCGCTCCAAATTGGTTTCTGCTGATTTTCGTTTAGAAACTTCATCTTCAAATTTCCGTTGAGGAACACAGGAAGCCGCGCCAATTAAGGCTGCTGCAAAAAGAAATTTGTTCATTTGCAAGGATTTAATCCCGCAAAATTAGAATTCGAATGGAGTATATGGGTATTTAACCTCCCAGCTTTTATGCACAGCGTCTACAATTGTAGACCTTAGGCCATTAAGGTTAACTTTATCCACAGCTGAAACGAAAATGACATCGCCACCTTTGCTCATCCAAGTTTTTTTCAAAGCTTGGAGGGTGGGCCGTTCTTCGGAAAAGTTCACGACATCGTAATCGGGAATTTCTTCATCGCCCAGGTCGTGAACCCGATCGATTTTATTGAAGACCAAGATTTCTTTTTTATCCGTCGCTTTGATGGATTGAAGGGTTTCTCGAACCACCGTAATGTGTTCTTCGAAATTGGGATGGCTTAAATCCACAACGTGCAAAAGGATATCGGCTTCCCGCACTTCGTCCAAGGTGCTTTTAAAGCTTTCGACCAAATGGTGCGGGAGTTTGCGAATGAATCCTACCGTATCGGAAAGCAAAAAGGGCACGCGGTCAATCACCACTTTTCGAACGGTGGTGTCGAGCGTAGCGAATAATTTGTTTTCTGCAAACACTTCTGACTTGGCCAAAAGGTTCATCAAGGTACTTTTTCCCACGTTGGTGTATCCCACCAAAGCTACCCGAATTTGTTTGTTGCGGGTCTTTCGTTGGGTTTCCATCTGTTTATCAATTTCTTTCAGCTTTTCTTTCAGCAAAGAAATTCGATTTCGAATGGCCCTTCGATCGGTTTCAATTTCTTTTTCACCGGGTCCTTTCATCCCAATTCCTCCTTTTTGCTTGGAAAGGTGGGTCCACATTCGGGTAAGACGGGGAAGAAGGTATTGATTTTGTGCTAGTTCTACTTGTGTTCGGCTTTGAGCTGTTTGAGCTCGTCGAGCGAAAATATCCAAAATCAGGTGAGATCGATCGAGAATTTTGATTTCGCGTTGAAAGGCCGCTTCAATATTCCTCAATTGGGTAGGCGAAAGCTCATCGTCGAAAATAACGATGTCGATTTTCTCCTCATTGGCAAAATCAACAATTTCCTGAAGTTTTCCCGGGCCGATGAAGGTTCTCGGGTCGGTATGGTCCAATTTTTGGGTGAAACGGCGAACGTTTTTGGCGCCAGCTGTTGACGCTAAAAATTCCAATTCGTCCAAATATTCGGTAGCTTGCTCCACCGATTGTTGGCGCGTAATGGCCGCCACAAGAATGCAGGTTTCTTGTTCCTTGGCGGTGTTGTATGGTTTTGAATTTAACACTTAGAGTCCCAATTCCTTTCTTTGAGCATCGTCGATGAGGGAAGGAGCGTCGATCATCATATCGCGGCCCGAGTTGTTTTTTGGGAAAGCGATATAATCACGAATGGAATCGGTGCCTCCAAACATCGCACACAAACGGTCGAAGCCCAAGGCAATTCCGCCGTGGGGAGGTGCGCCGTATTGGAAGGCTCCCAATAAAAATCCAAACTGGGCTTGGGCTTGTTCGGGGGTGAATCCTAAAAGGCCAAACATTTTTGATTGAAGGGCTGCGTCGTGAATACGAATGGAACCTCCACCAATTTCTACGCCGTTGATGACCAAGTCGTACGCATTAGCGCGCACTTTTCCTGGATCGGTTTCAAGGAGTTCAAGGTCTTCCGCTTTGGGAGACGTGAAGGGGTGGTGCATGGCGTGGTAGCGTCCAAATTCTTCGTCCCATTCCAAAAGAGGAAAATCGATTACCCATAAGGGTTGGTAATGGTTTGGATTTCTCAGGCCGAGGCGATTCCCCATTTCAAGGCGAAGTTCGCTCATGGCTTTCCGCACGGGCGATGCGTTTCCGCTTAACAACAGCAACAGGTCGCCCGGTTGGGCACCCGTGGCATCAGCCCAGGTTTTCAAAACCTCTTCCGAGTAAAATTTATCGACCGATGATTTGAGGGTTCCATCTTCGTTGTAGCGCACGTAAACCAAACCTTTCATGCCGATTTGTGGACGCTTTACCCATTCGGTAAGTTCGTCGATTTGTTTGCGGGTGTAGGAATTGGCGCCGGTTGCGCAGATGGCCACCACGCTTTCGGCTTCTTCAAATATGGGGAATCCGTGGCCTTTTACCAAGGAATCTACATCGTGAATTCGAAGGTCAAATCGGGTATCGGGTTTGTCGTTTCCGTAGAATTTCCAGGCATCGGCAAAGGTCATCCGAGGGAAGGATTCCAGGGTAACTCCTTTCACATCGTGAAAGAGGCGGCGGGTTAATCCTTCAAACGTGTTGAGGATGTCTTCTTGATGAACGAAGGCCATTTCACAATCGAGCTGGGTAAATTCGGGCTGACGATCGGCGCGAAGGTCTTCATCGCGGAAGCAACGAACAATTTGGAAATATTTGTCGTAGCCGCCCACCATTAAGATTTGCTTGAAGGTTTGGGGTGACTGGGGAAGGGCGTAGAATTGTTTTTCGTGCATGCGCGATGGCACAACGAAATCGCGGGCTCCTTCCGGCGTTGATTTGATAAGGTAGGGTGTTTCGATTTCGAGGAACTCCATTTCATCCATGAATCGACGGGTGGTTTGCAGGAGTTGGTGGCGAAGTAAAAGGTTGTTTTTTAGCGGATTGCGTCGAAGATCGAGGTAGCGGTATTTCATGCGCAGCTCTTCGCCTCCATCGGTTTCGTCTTCAATGGTGAAGGGTGGAATTTCGGAAGCGTTAAGGATGTTGAGTTGGGAAAGTAGGATTTCGATTTCTCCAGTGGGCATTTTAGGATTTTTCGCTTCCCTTTCAATCACGGTTCCGGTGACTTGAATCACGAATTCACGTCCGAGTGTTCTCGCTGCGGATTTGAGTTCTTCGGTAGCGTTTTCGTTGAGGATAATTTGGGTAATTCCGTAACGATCGCGCAAGTCGATCCACATCATGGCGCCTTTGTCGCGCACGCGTTGCACCCATCCGGCGAGGGTTACGGTTTGGTTGTTGTGGGAGAGTCGGAGTTCGCCGCAGGTATGGGTTCGACACAGGGGTAATTTTTTTTACAAAATTACGAAAAGAAAGGGATGGTTGGGGTGGGAGTGATGGGTAGAATTTTGCTGATGGTTGGAGCGTTTGCTTTAAATATACAGAGATGGTCTCTTTGCTTCCCGACGAAGGTCAGGATGATTGTGGGGCGAAGGACACGACCACTAGCAAGGATCACCATTCGATGACGCTCAGGGATTATCACCCCTTCCCGGGAGTAAAGTTAAGGGGTTAGAGCCGTTTCTATCGTTTCCCATTTTTTTAAAGATGGCCGTCTGGTTTTCAACAACATGAGAAAATAATCAAGGGTTGAAGCAAATTTTAAAAAGAAAATCAAAAACGGGGACATTGT
>JAIYBD010000175.1 GCA_027488715.1 Bacteroidota bacterium
AGTAACAACAATTTTGATACTTGGGCAAGCAATCATCATCATAGCTACTTCGTGCAATGCTGCATTGAATTCTGGTTTGATGTAGAAGCGATTCAAATCGAAGTGAACCATTGGCAAGTTGGTTGGGTTACAAACAGTACCTTTTCCAAAGCCTGCTTTTCCACCTTTACCACCAGTGTTATTACCTCCATTATTTCCGGAATTGTTACCACCGTTATTACCACCATTTTCGCCATTATCATCGCCACCATCTCCTTCATCGTAGTATTCGTCACCAGAATTTCCTGCACCATAATAAATGGATTTAGGGTTGCGGGGATCTAATAAATTGTTGGTATCAACAGGAGCGTTTTTGTCAAGAACAAGTTTATTTACGCTTTCACCTTTTTCATTTACATTCTTAGGATCTGGAGAGAATGGCTCAGCATCCAAATGGTTAGGCACACCATCCTTATCGGAATCTAGTGACATACCTTTTGAATCAACTTGAGCATCAGAAGGAGTGTTGGGTTCTTGGTCAACGTAGTTAGGCACACCGTCTTTATCATCGTCGGCTGTAATGCTTTTGATCTTTTCTTTACTTTCGGCCAATTCTTTATACGCTGGCTCTAAAGGATTTTCCCACCACAACGATGTTTGTGCATTTCCTAAACGATATTCAAACGTTGCGTTAATGAATGAATAGTTATCGAAACCTTTGGTATTGGTTAAGGTATTGTCAGGAGCAGAAGTAAATGCACGTGTATCAAGGTAATCATCCGAAGTACGAGAGAATGAATATTCCAAACCTAGAGCATAATTCTTTCCCATTTTATATTGAACACCTGTTCCCAAACGGGCAGTAACGTTCCATAAAATTTCGTTGTAGTCGCGAGCAAAACTTGGACCCTCTGATTCGTAGGTACCATCAAAAATTTTGGCAAGTTCCTTTTTAATTTCTTTCTGACTAAGATCCTTGAAGTTCACGGAAGAGAAATCATAAATCTGATTATTTGCATTCAAGGCATCTACTTTGGTGGAATAGGTCATAGCACCAATACCTGCGAACATGTACAAGTTCCACTTGCTACTTTTGCGGTAAAAATTTAAGTTATTCAGTGAAATAACCCCTTGCAAAGACAAGTCAGTGATATTTGTTCTGTAATTGTAAACAAAATAACGGTTAGCCGTAATATAAGGTGTTAAAGCAGGATTCGTTTTGTAAAGATTTCTTACTTGACCTGTTGTACGCAAATCACGTCCTTGAGCATTTCCAAACAATGCATAACCTCTCAAAGAAAAGGTGTGACCAAATGATTTGCGAATATCCAAACCATAACCTAAAGATGGATTTTTGGACTTAACGTCGCCAGAAATGCTAAGATTTCCAACGTGCAACCCAACAGCCCATTGATCTTTTTTGCGATCTGGAAAATTGGCGTTTTCAGCTTTATCAGAAGCCGTTTTTTTGTTTAACGCTTGAGAAAAAGCATCTTCTGTAGACAATACTGCAGAAAGAAAACCAAAAGCAAGTAAACTTTTGGAAAGTGATTTTTTGAACATAGTTGATGGTTTACAATCAGTCTAACTTCCACAAAGTTACAAACATTTGTCAACACACCAAATTTTTTGAAAAATTTTGCAACCTAATGTTCAAAATTTGCGAATTTTGAACCATGAAACAAAAGACCATCATCATTACCGGCGTTAGCAAAGGTATCGGACTTGAAACCGTGAAAGTGTTTTTATCCAACAACTGGTTGGTCATTGGTTTAGGACGGAAAAAACCTGAAATTTCTCATTCAAACTTCTTGTTTATTCCCTGTGAAATCTCAAACTATTCTTCGGTTGAAATCGCAGTAAAAACCGCAAAAGAACACACCCAAGGGCAAATTGATGTCTTGTTGAATAATGCAGGATTTGGCGTTTTTGGAGGCATTACTGATCTGCCTATTGAGAAATGGGAAGAAATGTTTCAAGTAAACGTTCACGGGCTCATGTACGTAACCCGTGAAGTAGTTCCAATGATGAGAAAAAAACAATCAGGTCATATCATTAACATTTCATCTATTGCCGGACTGAACGGAATTGTTAATGGTTCAGGTTATGCTGCCACCAAACATGCCGTTAAAGGAATTTCACACTCGCTTTATGCAGAATTGAGAAATGACGGAATAAAAGTTACCGCTGTTTATCCAGGATCGGTAAAAACCAATTTCTTTGACGAGGTTGATGGCATCACCGCCAACGACAATATGCTTGACCCTAAAGATGTGGCTGAAGCCATTTGGTATCTCGCCAATACCTCTCCTAACTTTTTACCGGTCGATTTTGAAATCCGCCCCCTTAACCCCAACACCAAAAAATGAGAAGCATCGCATTCTTTATCGGAGTTTTAGCGGTATTTTTTGCATCATCAAAAAATCAGCCGCTCGTGAAATCGGTTAATCCGTTCATCGGAACAGGTGGTCACGGACATACTTATCCGGGCGCATCGCTTCCGTTTGGTATGGTGCAACTATCGCCCGACACGCGTTTGGATGGCTGGGATGGCTGCTCGGGATACCATTATTCCGATTCCGTTATCTACGGATTTAGTCACACCCACCTTTCAGGAACGGGAATTGCCGATTACAACGATTTACTTATTACG
Source organism: Bacteroidota bacterium (assembly GCA_027488715.1). Classification (GTDB taxonomy): domain Bacteria; phylum Bacteroidota; class Bacteroidia; order UBA7662; family CANHCV01; genus CANHCV01. Next base: position 2,633 of record JAIYBD010000175.1, read on the forward strand.
CCATTTATTGAAAACGTAAACGCGAAGAAAACCTATGACCTGGCTTCCGCTTTCTCTAAAAAGAATGAACTCGCAGAGCCAGGCTACTACGAAGTAACCTTCAACAACCAAATCAAAACCCAACTCACCACCACCACCCGAACCGGATTCCATTCCTACCAATTTCCACAAAATACGACCGCTCACCTCAGCTTTGATTTACAACACCGAGATCAACTGTTGGATGTTTCCTACACCTTTATTTCCCCCACCAAAATTGTGGGACATCGTATTTCAAAGGCTTGGGCCAATGAACAACATTTTTATTTTACCATCGAATTCAATCAACCCTACGAATTGGTGTACGAAGGTTCATCAAAAATCTTCCCTAAAAATCAAAATTCATTCTTAAAAAATACCTCTTTCCGACTCAAGTTCAAGCAACAAAGCGTTTTGGTTAAAGTTGGCGCTTCGTTTACCTCCATCGCTAATTCCCAACTCAATTTGCAGCAAGAACTTCCTCATTGGGATTTCAAACTGGCTAAGTTAACCGCTTCTCAAACATGGGAAAAAGAACTTTCCAAAATCATGATCGAAGAAATGGATCCAAACAAACGCACCATTTTCTACACTGCATTGTACCATTCCTTCCTCAATCCCAATACCTATTCCGATGTGAATGGGGAATACCGAGGCGTTGATGGAAAAATTCATACCACCAAACCGGGTCATACCGAGTACACCGTTTTTTCGTTGTGGGATACCTTCCGAGCAACTCACCCATTGCTCAACCTTCTTCAACCCGAACGCAGCGAAGATTTTATCCAAACCTTCCTTAATCATTACGAGCAATCGGGCCGCTTGCCGGTTTGGGAATTGGCTGGTAACGAAACCGAATGCATGATCGGTTACCATGCCGCCCCCGTTATTTTGGATGCCCATCGCCAGAAGATTCCCATGAATGTGTCCCTCGCAGCCAAAGCCATGATCGCCTCTGGAAATGCCGATGTTTTCGGACTTCCCTCCTACCGCAAATACGGTTATGTACGCTCGGAAGATGAGTCGGAAGATGTTTCCCGAACGTTGGAATATGCCTACGACGATTGGTGCACGGCAAAAATGGCTGAAATCGCAGGGGATCGAAAAAATTCCTTATCCTACCTTCAGCGCAGCTACAACTGGATGAATGTTTTTGATCCGAAATCTCTTTTCTTCAAAGGGAAATCCAATGCGGATTTCGATCGTCAATTCGATCCGGCCGAAGTTAATTTCCATTACACCGAAGCCAATGCCTGGCAATACTCCATGTTCGTTCCCCATCATTATAAGGAATACGCCCAGCTTGCTGGTGGGAACGAAAAAGTTCTTCAACATTTGGATCAGTTGTTCACTACTGATTCAAAAACGAACGGCCGGGAGCAAGCCGATATCACTGGTTTAATTGGCCAATACGCCCACGGAAATGAACCCAGTCACCACATGGCCTATTTTTATCATGTTCTCAACTCGTTTGAAAAAGGATCGAAAATGGTGCACCAAATTTTATCTACCCAATACCAGAACCAACCCGACGGACTTTCAGGCAATGAAGATTGCGGACAAATGAGTTCTTGGTACAATTGGTCGGCCATTGGTTTGTATCCCTTTTGCCCGGGCGACGGAAACTTAGTCACTTCCCTGCCCTATTTCAAAAAATCTACCGTTCAACTTCCAAATGGGAAGAAACTCATCATTAAAAATTCCTTGAATAATGGATTTGATGGTCAAGCATATTGGAATGGGAAAACTTTGGAAACTCCATTTCTTTCGCATAATCTCCTTCGGGAAGGAGGAACGTTGGACTACCGTAAAAAGAAAATCACCGAAAAGGCCACATTAAAAGTTAAGAAAATTGATGTTCCGTATGTGGCCACTCCGGTTATTCATGCAGGGTCCATGACTTTTACCGAATCCATCTCCATTCAACTGGAAAGCATTCAACAAT
>JAIYBD010000181.1 GCA_027488715.1 Bacteroidota bacterium
AATATCTACCGCTACAACGACGATAAGAGCTTGGGTTTTTCGGCTCGCTGTACCCAGGACTAACACTTTCCCCACCCTCGAAGGGTTGGGGAAAGGTGTTGCGTTGATTTTTGTTCCCCCGTGGTACCACGGGGGATTGAATATTCTCTTTTTGGTTTCCCCTGCGGAGCAAAAGGGGGAACCAAAAAGAGAATTTTTGAGAAATGGCGCTTGGCGGGGTCTCGATAAAAATCCCGACATTCGTCGTGATTCACTCGACCACCGCACCGGTCCTCGAGTCCTTCGATATACTCAGGAACCATTTTTCTAACATTGTGAGAAAAGTATCGAGAGGCCACCATCAATGCCCTTCGCCCTTCACCATGTCCAATGCATGAAGGCAAGCCGGAAACCAAGCGTGAAAATAGTCCTTTGCTGCGCCTAACGACCCCGGAATGCCCAAAACCAACAGGCCACGACTCATTCCCGCCACCGCTCTACCCAACATGGCCGTAGGAATTCTCGATTGTCCATATTGAACCCCGTATTGAACCATCCCTGGCAACTCCTCATCCATCAAAGCAGTTAAAGTGGCGTAGGTATAGTCCCGCGGACCAACGCCTGTGCCTCCGGAAAACATCAATACTTGAATGCCATCGTCGTGGGCTTTTTCCACTTCATCGTGAATGGCGTTGGAATCATCAGGAATCACCACCAATCCGTCGGTTTGCAGGCCAATCCGTCGGAAATTTTCAACCAAAAATTGTCCACTGCGGTCCCCTGCCATTCCTGAATGAATCCGATCAGAACACACCACCACCCGTGCGCGAATAAGGGTAAGATTTGTTTTTTGCTGACTCTTTCCTCCCGTTTTGCTTACCAACCCGATCGAAGAAATCGTTACATTGGAATCAATCGGCTTCAGCATATCGTACATGGTTAGTGCTACTACAGTGGCACCCGTCATGGCTTCCACCTCAACCCCCGTTTTGTACACCGTGTGAACTTCCACCAAAATCCTGACTTTCAATCCGTGAAATTCATAGGTTACCTGGGTAAATTCTACGGGTAAAGGATGGCAATCGGGAATCAAATCAGACGTACGTTTGACGCCAAAAAGGCCAGCAGTGCGCGCTACTTCCAAAACGTTTCCTTTGGGAACTTTGCCTTCGGTGATGGCATCAATGGTAGCCGATGAACTTACTTCAATCCATGCTTCCGCTGTGGCTTTGCGTAGGGTGCTATTTTTATGGGTAATGTCAACCATGATTTTCTTTCCAAAATGATTTTTCTGCCGTTTTCTCTTCTCCCCAAATGGGGCATTTTTCTTTAATCTCGTTCACCAACCATTCGCAAGCATCGAAGGATGCTTTGCGATGGGGCGAAGAAACAAAAACAAAGAAACAAATTTCACCGGTTTTTACTTCTCCCAAACTATGGTGAATATGCAAACAAGTAATTTGAAACTTCTGAAATGCCTCTTCCCGAATTTCCTGGCAAATATTCAAAGCCAATTCCTCATTCGCTGTGTAATGAATGGCTTCTACCGCATGTCCGTCTTTTACATCGGCGCGAACCTGCCCTAAAAACAAATCGTGGGCACCAATGGATGTTTTTGTTTGATGCTTGGCAATGCTTTCGGCAATAAATGCCGGTGTAATAGGGCCAAGCGTAAAAATATTTTTAGGAGAAGAACTCATGGAAAGAGGGTTTGAAATTGAAAAGATTGAAGATTTCCGTGAATAAAAGGGTAGGATAGGGGCGATTTTCCCTGCCCTAAAATTTGCAGGGCGATGGCCACTTGCATTTGGGCGGCCATGGCGGGAATAGGAGGTAATACGCCTTGGATTTGGCAACTTCCGCCTTCCAGACCCTCCTTTTCTCCAAACCATTGGCGGAAGGATCTCCCTTCTATAGGATGGAAAACTCCCACTTGGATTTCCGATTGAAAAATTCCGGCGAAAATCCAGGGAATTCCCAATGCTTTGCAAGCATCATCGATCCAAAGCCGAACGTTGTAATCATCGGATCCGTCGATCACCAAATCATGGGTATTGAAAAGGGAGACCGCGTTTTCCGAGGTTAGGAATTCGGGAATGGCTTCCCATTGCGTGTGCGGAAATTGTTCCGAAAGTCGGCCTAGCGCTACCGTAGTTTTTAACTCATTCACGTGGTTAGGGCCGAACAGGGGCTGTCGATGTAAATTCGAAATCGAAATGCGGTCGCCATCGATGAGGTTGATTTTTCCAACCCCACATCCACCCAATGAAAGGGCAATCCAAGATCCCAATCCGCCCATGCCAACGATGGCCACAGATTTATTCTGCAAGTCCATTTGTGCTTGAACTCCCCAATCGGGAAGGGCCATTTGCCGCTGAAAGTATTCGAAATTCATCCTCCAGAGAAAGGCGGCATGATGGAAATATCTTCGTTTCCGATAAGTGAATCATCGGCTTGAAGCATTTTTCCTGCGGTGGCTAAAAGAAAGGGTTCGTTGTTCAATACGGGAAAAGTATTCATCAGCGTAGTTCGCAAATCGGCAACCGAACGTTGGGTTGGTATCGAGGCCGCTGCGGGGCAGAGAGTGGTTAGTTTTCCGTAAAAAATAAGCGAATGCATGTTATTGGATTGGACGGTTGTTGCAATGAAAACGGTAAAGTAAAAAGTAAAAGATCAAAACAACAATCCATACACCCAGTTTCCCGCCTACCAAAATGGTGAGAAGGGTTGTGAAAATCAAGGACCAAAGAATAACCATTACCATGCGAAAAGCAACTTCCATGGATTGGAAAAAGTCGAGGGATTTCACCACCTTCTTCGTCAATCGATGAGATAAAAAATGGGGAATGAAGAATAAAGGAGTTAGTAAATTGGATTCAAAAATTTTCAATCGTTCGAAGAAACCTTGTTTTTTAAGCGGAGCTAACGGTAATCCTTCGTGGTAATCTGAAACCCATTGTCGTTCTTCGGCAATACCTGGATCCTTTCCGTTGTTGTTTCGATGTTCGAGAATGGCAGCAATTCTTTTTTGTTGGGTGTATTGATTGATTTTGTGATAATCTTGAATGGGGTAATCAATAACCACTTTTTTTAAGCCCACTACCAATTTCTCATTAAATCGGTTCAGGGAAAGGGCTTTTTCGGATTCACTTTGAGGGTATAGTTCTTTGGCATTGAAAGGTTCAGAAAATTGAATCAAAGCATCTTCGCCTTCTTTACCAAAATCGGAATAATTAATTCCAACAGGAAGAATTTGAAGGTCTTCTACGCCTTCTTCAACGGCTTGAAAAGCCAAACGAGCAGATCCCTTTTTCAAAGTTCGAAGTCGTTTTTCAGCGACGCAATCGCCTTCTGAAAAAATGATAACGTGTTTCCCTTCTTTTAGAAGTTGGGTCACTTTATTGAATGTATCTTTATTTCGATCGAGGGCATTGTAACCATCCCGAATTCGGTAGATGGGAATAATGTGCAATTTGTCCAGAATTTTTGCAGCCAATGGATGGTTGAACACATCGGCTCTGGCCAAGAAATAAAGTTTATGGTTAGGATATTGGGTGGCTATGAGGATTCCTTCTAAAAAAGCATTGGTATGATTTCCGCATAGCAAGGTTGGTTTCGTTTCGTCGATGAGTTCCATTCCCGAAAATTTTATTCTTCGGAAATACATCTTCAAAAAGAAGCCAATGATGAGGCGCACGCTTTGATACAACATTCCACAAAGTTAGGATGAATTTTTGGTGCTTCTTGCCTACTTTTGCAGAAACAAAAAGGAAATCAACATGGCTTTGAAAATCGCTAGTGGAGTTGTTACGGGGGCAGATGTTCAAAAGGTGTTTGCTGACGCCAAAGAAAATCAATATGCCTTGCCAGCCGTTAATGTCGTTGGAACCAACTCGGTTAACGCTGTTTTAGAAACGGCTAAAGATGTAAATTCACCTGTAATTATTCAATTCTCGAATGGTGGAGGAGTATTTTATGCAGGGAAAGGACTTTCAAACGAACAGCAACGTGCTGCCATTTTGGGATCCATCTCTGGGGCTCAACACATTCATTTGATGGCGGAAGCCTACGGTGTTCCCGTTATTTTGCATACCGACCATTGCGCTCGTAATCTGATGCCCTGGGTGGATGGACTTTTAGATGCTTCTGAAAAGCATTTCCAGCAATTTGGAAAACCTTTGTACAGCTCTCACATGTTGGATTTAAGCGAAGAGCCCATTCATGAAAACATTGAAACGTGCAAACGTTATTTGGAGCGCATGAGTAAAATGGGCATGACCTTAGAAATTGAACTTGGTGTGACCGGTGGTGAAGAAGATGGCGTTGATCATTCAGATGTTGATTCTTCCAAACTTTATACCCAACCTGAAGAGGTAGCATACGCTTACGAAGAGTTGATGAAGGTGAGTAATCAATTCACCATTGCAGCTGCTTTTGGGAATGTTCATGGTGTTTACAAACCCGGCAACGTGAAACTAACCCCCATCATTCTGCACAATTCCCAAGAATTCGTTCGTCAAAAATTCGGTTTGTCCGATTCAAAGCCCATCGATTTCGTTTTTCACGGAGGTTCAGGGTCGACATTAGAAGAAATTCGCGAGGCCATTTCTTATGGGGTCATCAAAATGAACATCGACACTGATTTGCAATATGCCTATTTGGAAGGTGTTCGAAATTATTACGAAAGTAAAAAAGGCTACTTGCAAGGGCAAATCGGAAATCCGGAGGGAGACGATAAACCCAATAAGAAATACTACGATCCACGTGTTTGGCTTCGCAAAGGCGAGGATACCTTCCGTGCTCGTTTGAAGCAAGCTTTCGAAGACTTAAATAACATCAATACCCTTGGCTAATATGGCTTGGTTTAAAAGAGAAACTCAGGGGATTTTTACCCAAACTGAGGAGAAGAAAGAAGTACCTGAAGGTCTTTGGTTCAAATGTGGAAGTTGTAAAACCACCATCTTAACCGATGATGTGCATGCCAATTCCTGGGTATGTCCGAAATGCGATTACCATTTGCGAATCGGTTCTGACGAGTATTTTGAGATTTTATTCGATAACAAATACACCGAATTGGATGCTAATTTAGAAGCAGCGAATCCTTTGGATTTTGTGGATAGTAAACCCTATTCCGATCGAATCAAGGCGACTCAAAAATCTACCGGGTTGAAAGATTCTATGCGTACCGCTACCGGTAAAGTAGATGATGTTGATCTTACGGTTTGTTGTATGGATTTCAATTTCATTGGAGGCTCCATGGGTGCTGTGGTTGGAGAAAAGATTGCTCGCGCTGTCGATTATTGCATCGCTCACCGTCAGCCGCTCATGATTATCTCAAAATCGGGTGGCGCTCGCATGATGGAGGCAGCTTTTTCGTTGATGCAAATGGCGAAATCCTCAGCGAAATTGGCTCAGTTGGGTCGTGAGAAATTGCCCTATATTTCATTGATGACCGACCCCACAACAGGTGGTGTAACTGCTTCTTACGCCATGTTGGGAGATTTTAATATTTCCGAGCCTGGCGCCATGATTGGCTTTGCTGGTCCTCGAGTGATCAAAGAAACCATCAAACGCGACTTGCCTAAAGGATTTCAAACTGCTGAAATGGTTCAAGAAACCGGATTTTTAGACTTTATTGTTCATCGAAAAGAATTGAAAACCAAAATTGCTCACCTTTTACGCATGTTGAAGTAAAAAAGGTTTGGAATATTAGAAATGAATTTTTAACTTTGCCCCCTCGAAAATAGAATAGAATGGCTACTAGCGCTCAAGAGAAGAAATCAATTATTGCCGATCACGGTGGTTCTGAAAAGAATACTGGGTCATCTGAAGCACAAATCGCATTGTTCACCAAGCACATCAGCGATCTTACTGCCCACTTGAAAATCCACAAAAAGGATTACAGCACACAACTTTCGTTGGTGAAAATGGTAGGTAAGCGTCGTAGCTTGTTGAATTATCTGATGAAAAAGGATATCACGCGTTATCGTGCTATCATCAGCAAATTAGGCTTACGTAAGTAATTTCAAAGGCGATTGTAAAACAATCGCCTTTTTTAGGCGGTCCTTTGCCCAGCAATCCGGCTGAGGTAAGCGGTCGAGAAGAGGAAGAAACATAAACGCAAAAGGAGTTGTACCCAGCTCTTCTTACAGTTCCCGATGCATCGTTCTTGAATATGAACATAATTACCAAATCATTTGACCTAGGAAATGGTCAGATGGCCACCATCGAAACCGGCAAACTTGCCCGTCAAGCCGATGGTTCCGCCGTATTAAAGGTGGGAAAAACCATGCTTCTTGCCACTGTTTGTGCAAAAGCAGATGCCGGTGAAAACGTGGATTTCATGCCACTTACCGTTGATTACCAAGAGAAATTTGCTTCTAATGGAAAAATTCCTGGGTCTTTTCACCGTCGTGAAATGCGTCCTTCCGATTATGAAGTGTTGATTTGCCGTTTGGTTGATCGTGCATTGCGTCCTCTCTTCCCAGAAGATTTTCATGCCGATACCCAAGTTCAAGTTTTCTTGATCTCTGCTGATCCAGAAACACAACCCGATGCTTTGGCATGTTTGGCTGCCAATGCTGCTTTGGCCGCTTCCGATATTCCATTCAATGGTCCAATTTCAGAAGTGCGAGTTTCTCGTGTGAATGGAGAATATTTAGTAAATCCTACCACTTCTCAAATTGAACAAGCGGATCTTGACATCATTGTTGCCGCAACAATGGAGAATATTGTCATGGTAGAAGGAGAAGCCTCCGAAGCTCAAGAAGCTGATTTGTTACAAGCCATCCAAGTTGCCCATGATGCCATTAAGGTTCATTGTGCTGCTTTGATGGAATTTACCCAAATGGCGGGTAAAACGCAAAAGCGTGAGTACTGCCACGAAAATAACGACGAAGATTTGCGTTCTAAAATTGAAGCTGCTTGTTACGATAAAGTTTATGCCGTAGCGAAGAGTGGTAAAGGTAAAAAAGAGCGTGGTGCTGATTTTAAAGCCGTTTTGGAAGAATACCTTACAACCTATTCCGATGAAGAGCGTGCTGGATTGAACATGTTTTTGGTGAAGAAGTATTTCCACGATGTGGAATACAAAGCCATGCGTGAAATGATTCTTTCCGAGCGCATTCGTTTGGATGGAAGAAATACCACCACCGTTCGTCCGATTTGGACCGAGGTAGATTACCTTCCCGGAGCACATGGTTCTGCCATTTTCACCCGTGGCGAAACGCAATCGTTAACCACCGTTACTTTGGGAGCGAAAAAAGACGAGAAATTATTGGATGGAGCGATGTTTGATTACTTCGAGCGATTCATGTTGCACTACAATTTCCCTGGATTTTCAACCGGTGAAGTTAAACCCAATCGCGGGCAAAGCCGTCGCGAAATTGGTCACGGGAATTTGGCTGCCCGCGCTTTGCGTAAAGTTCTTCCAAACCAAGAAGAGTGTCCGTACACCATTCGTATTGTTTCTGATATTCTTGAGTCTAACGGTTCGTCTTCCATGGCTACCGTATGCGCTGGAACGTTGGCCTTGATGGATGCCGGTGTTCAAATCAAAGCGCCCGTATCTGGAATTGCCATGGGATTGATCAAAGAAGGAGATCGCGCTGCTATCCTTTCCGATATTCTTGGTGATGAAGATCACTTGGGAGATATGGATTTTAAAGTAACCGGTACTGCAAATGGTATCACCGCCGTTCAAATGGATATCAAAATTGATGGCTTACCTTATGATTTGTTAAATACCGCCTTGCTACAAGCTCGTGAAGGTCGTTTGCATATTCTTGGAAAAATGACGGAATCGTTGACGACTCCACGTGAAGATTACAAACCTCATACCCCACGTATTGTTGCTTTGAAAGTTGATGCTGAGTTCATTGGGCCCATCATTGGTCCAGGTGGTAAGCACATTCAAGAGTTGCAACGCGAAACCAATACCACCATTAGCATTGAAGATGAAGGTAAATTTGGTTTGGTTCAAATTTATTCCATCGATCAAGAGGGAATGGAAAAAGCCATCGCTCGCATCAAAGGAATTTCTGGACGTCCAGAAATCGGTGCCGATTACGAAGGTAAAGTTCGTTCCATTCAGGCATATGGCGCTTTCGTAGAGTTCATGCCTGGACGTGACGGATTGCTTCACGTTTCTGAATTGAGCTGGGATCGTATCGACAAAGTTGAAGATGTGCTTCAAGAAGGTCAAATGATCAAGGTACGTTTGTTGGAAATTGATCCCAAAACCGGAAAATTCCGCTTAAGTGCTAAGGTATTCCAAGAAAAACCTGAAGGATATGTTGAACGTCCCGCAACGCCACGTCCACCACGTCCAGAGGGAGATCGCCGCGATCGTGGTGATCGAGGTGGTGACCGACGTGATCGCGGTGATCGCGGACCACGTACCCGAGAAAATTAATCAACCAAGCCCCGATTTATCGGGGCTTTTTTTATCTTTATTGCATGAATAAAAATACCATGGCCGCTTTGCAAGTGGAAATTGATTCTTCTTACTTGTACGAATGCGTTGCCCGTGCCCAAGAGAATCCGGAATTGGCAGAATATTATCGTCAAATGGCTGAATTTGAACGGTTTCATGCCCAAAAAATGATGGATCATTGGAATATTACCACACCGCCATCACCTTCTTTTCGAGCAAAAATGTGGAACAAGATTGGTCAAAAATTTGGTTACGATGTCGTTGTTTCTCAATTGCTTAAAACAGAAAAGTCCATTGGATATGCAGCTGGCCAAAGCAAAAAGGCCGCGGGAATTCAATTGGATGGTCGTGAAAATATCCATACGGTAATTCTTCAATCCATTCAATCCATGAGCGGTGGTAATGTTTCTTCGGTAGAGAAACGCCATCGTACCGTAGGAGGAAATGCAATTCGTGCTGCCATTTTGGGCGCGAACGACGGATTGGTTTCTAACTTAAGTTTGGTAATGGGGGTAGCGGGTGCAACCCAAGGTTCCGGCGATGTATTGGTCGTTGGAATGGCTGGATTGCTCGCCGGTTCTATTTCCATGGCCATGGGCGAGTGGATTTCCGTGAAAGGTGCTCAGGAAATGTACGAACGTCAAATGGAACTCGAAGCGGAAGAATTGGAAGCACACCCTGAAGAAGAGTTGCGAGAACTTGAACTTCTCTTTAAGTCGAAAGGATTCTCTCCAGAGGTTGCTCAAAAAATGGTTGCTGAAATTGCTGAAGATCCTGAAAAACTGAAAGATGTACTCATCCGTGAAGAGTTGAATATTGATCCTGATGAAATGAAAGATTCTGCATGGGTTGCTGCCATTTCATCTTTTGTATTATTCTCTATTGGTGCCATTTTCCCGGTTATGCCGTACTTTTGGACCGAAGGATTCTCTGCCATCATCCAAGGTGGTGTATTTTCCGCCCTTGGGTTATTTTTAATTGGGTCTGCATTAACGTTGTTCACCGGTAAAAGTATTTGGTTCTCTGGCTTTAGGCAAGTGATCTTTGGTTTGGCAGCAGCAGCAGTAACCTACGGAGTTGGTCATTGGCTAGGAGTTCAATTGTCGTAAAATTTTTGAAGTTAATTGATCTTTGATTTCAAGAAACGACATGGAGCATTTACAAATACATCACCCAGAAGAAATCATACATAGGGGTTTAATTTTTTTGGTTGGCCCTTCGGGTGCCGGAAAATCAACCCTCGCAAAGAAATGGGCCAAAAAACTCGGTTTGCCACCTATTGATTTGGATCAATGGATTGAAAAACATGAAGAAATAACCATTTCAACCATTTTTAACTACATGGGTGAAACACATTTTCGGGAATTAGAACAAAAATACCTCCGTTCATTTACCACCGGAGTTGTTGCTTGCGGTGGAGGAACTCCTTTGTTTCATGAAAATATGGATTGGATGCTTAAGCATGGTACCGTGGTTTGGATTCGTCTTTCGCCTGAAATGGCGTGGAGTAGGGTAGAAAAAAGTACGCACCGCCCTTTGGTTCTGTTAGGGAAAGAAAACTTCATAGATACCATGAAAAGCCGGGAAAACTGTTATTCTCGTGCTAACTTTGTTTTCCAACCATAAACCTTGAAAAAGTTTTTATTTAAACAAGTTTCCTCTTTCATGAACCGACAAAATCGGTATGTAGTGGAGGCGCATGCCTATACCCAACGATCCAAAAAACTGGAATGGAATCGACTCGATTTGGTTCGAAGAGCAACCTTGGATTTGGCAGCTGAAGAAATTGATCGTCATCAAATTCTTGGAGAAATTGCAGAGGTTGGTGTGTTTCAAGGCGATTTTGCCGTTGATCTCAATCGAGTTTTTCCCCACAGGAAGTTTTTTCTTTTCGATACCTTTTCAGGTTTTCATCAGAATGATATCGAAAAAGAGCAAAAACGTGGATTTTCAGATGGGAAACAAGATTTTTCCCAAACATCTGTTGACTTGGTTAAGGGGAGGCTTCTTTTCCCTCATCAAGCCCAATTCCGTCCTGGGTATTTCCCACAAACTGCTTTGGGCTTGGAAAATGAAAACTTCTGCTTTGTGAGTCTTGATACGGATTTGTATGATCCCATCATCGAAGGACTACGGTTCTTTTATCCTCGCTTAAGCCCCGGTGGATTCATTTTCGTTCATGATTTTCACAATGATCAGTATCCAGGGGTTCGAGCTGCTGTTGAGGAATATGCGCTAGAAAATCCGATTTCTTATTTGCCCATTCCCGATATTGGCGGTTCTGTTGTGATTCGTAAACCGATGGGATGAGTATTCATATTTTTTTCGATTTAGACCATACCTTGTGGGATTTTGACGCCAATTCCAAATCAACCTTGGTCGAATTGGCTGATGAATATTTTCAAAAAAAGGGAATTTCGTTAGAAGAATTCTATCCCATTTACAAAGAAATCAATGCAACCTTGTGGAAACGATGGTCATTGAACGATATCGATCAGGCGACCCTTCGGGTTTCTCGCTTTTCGTTAACCTTAGAGGCCCTGAAGAAACCCGACCAAGCGCTCGCGGAAGAACTATCTTTTCAATATTTAAATAGGTCACCGAAAAAAACACAGTTGATGCCGGGTGCTATTGAGATTTTGGATTACCTCTCCCCAAAGTATCCGTTACACTTGATCACCAATGGGTTCAAGGACGCAGCCGAAGCTAAACTTAAATCGACTCCTTTGGGGAATTATTTCAAAGAAGTTATTGTTTCCGAAGTTTTTGGAGTACAAAAGCCACATCCGTCGATTTTTCAACACGCCCTCGAACAAGCCGGTACATCGGCGGAATGGGCATGGATGATTGGGGATAACTTAGACGCCGATGTTCGAGGCCCAATTAAAGCAGGATGGAAGGCGATTTATTTCAATCATTTCCAACAACCAAAACCCGCTGATGTACCGATGGAAATTCACCATCTTTTGGAATTGAAAAATTTCTTTTAAACCTTTTCCAATTCTTCACTCTATTGAAATATGTTGGAGAAAAAGGAATTGGAAATCTTAACTGCTTATCGGGAAAATCAGACCGATAAGGCGATAAGGTTACTCCTTCACCATTACCAATATCCCATTTATCGCCATGTTTCTGCCATGTTAAAACATCAAGCAGATACCGAAGACGTTGTTCAAATGGTATTTACCAAAGCCTGGAAAGGATTAGCATTTTTTCGGGAAGAATCAAAAATATCAACGTGGTTGTATCGAATTGCTACCAATGAATGCATTACGTTTCTCAAGAAAAAAAAACGTTACCAGACCGAGGAAATTCAAGAGAATCATTTTGTTGATAACCAGGTGGTTAACGAAGCCTTCGAACTTACCTCCGATGAACTTTGGGAAAAATTTGAACACGCGATGGATGAACTCCCTGCTCGACAAAAGCAAGTTTTTTCTCTTCGTTATTTCGATGAATTGCCTTATGAGGAAATATCAAGAATAACGGGAATTACCATGGGTGCATTAAAAGCATCGTATCACCATGCCATGGAAAAAATAAAAAATAAAATCAAGAGTGATTAAACTTATCACTTTAAAAATATCTAAAAGCAGCATGAAGCAGTCAAAAGACCTCCCAAGATTCCAACCCGACCCTCAATTTCTTGTTCGGCTGGATCAGAAATTACACCAGGAAGGTAAACAAAATCCTCACCCGCCGATTTGGAGTATTACAGCCTTGGCTGCATCTATTGCCTTGTTGATATGGATTTTTCCAAATCGAGTTGATACCCCAGCAAATGAAATTTCAATGAGCCAAGAGTTGGTCTTTTTGCAAGATCATTTTGAAGATTCAGAAGAAAATTTAGAGATTTTATCAGGGAAATTGAATAACGATTTTGAAGAGTTAGAGGATGAGGATGAATTGATTGAAGAACTTAAATTGATAAATTGATATGAAAAAAGTGATGTTCCTTTTTGCTTTGATTTTCTTTGGATGGAAAATTATGGCCCAGCCACCTCGTGGAGGAAAACCGAATAGCCCAGGGATGAAAAAGGGTGAAATTCAAGCTAGGAAGGAGAATATGGAAGCCCAGAAAATTGCTTTTCTAACTTCCAAGGCTAATTTAACTTCTGAAG
>JAIYBD010000128.1 GCA_027488715.1 Bacteroidota bacterium
CACCGAAGCAAGCGATTGTTTTATGAAAAGAATTTCCCGGATTTATTGGGGAAAATGGTTTTTCTACAGGTTGCAGTGGTTGGAAAACGGCTGTTGAAGGGCGATTTAAAACGGGCCTTAGCTGCGTGGAGGGGTTTCTTTAAAAAAACCATGAATGTTTAGGATTTGTCGATGAGCCTTCTCCCGTAGAGCTTTCATCAAGGCTTTTGGTTTTCGTCTGAATTTTGAAGGACATCGTTGATTTCCTTTTCAGCATTTCGCAGTTTTGATTTACAGATTTCGACCAAGTCATTGGCTCGTTTAACTTTTTCTGCCAAATCATCGATGGAGATTTCACCTTGTTCCATCAATTTTACGAGGGTTTGTAGTTCTTCAAATGCTTCTGAGAATTTCATGGTTTAGTCTTTTCTATTTTACTGATGAGGATTCCATTGGTTACCTCTGTTTCGAGGATGTCGCCAGCCTTGGTTTGTTCGATGGTCGTTACCGATTTTCCATTGAGACGGGTAATGGAGTAACCTCGTTTAAGAACATGGATGGGGCTAAGTAAATGAGTTTTTTCAGATAAGATTTCGATTTGTTGCTGGGTCTTTTGTTGAATGATTTGAATTTGAGATTTCAGTTGTTGAAACTGTTGCGCTATTCGAAAATCAAATTCATTCACTTTTCCATGCGCAAGGATACTGGCCTTCTGCTGCAACTGTTGAAGTGAAAATGCTTTGTTCTGAATCTGAAATTGCAGGGTGTTTCGGAACAAACGACTGCTAGAATCGAGTTGATGATTCGACTCCTTCAATTTCTGAAGGGTTAAATGATGGAATCGTTGAAGCATGGATTCCATGGGCTGTTCGAAATTCCGAAATTTTTGCAAGAGTAGTTCGGCTAATTTGGTAGGGGTGATGGCATTGGTATGTGAAACCATCTCACTTACCGTTTCATTGGTAGAATGCCCAATGCCGGTGAGCACAGGAATGGGAAAATTTGCGATGGATTTGCACAATTCCAAATGGTTGTAACAGCTCAATCCAACATCTCCACCGCCTCCGCGAATGATGGCTACGGCATCAAATTTTTCAGCGGTGGTCGCCACTTTTTTCAATTGTTCCTGAATTTCAATCGGGGCTTTGTCGCCCTGTAATACGGCTGGGAACAATTGAATGGCAAAATCGTAACCTTCTTTGTTATTTCGAATGACATCGATAAAATCCGACCATCCTTTGCTGGTTTCTACGGAAATAACAGCGATTCGTTGGGGAATTAACGCCATGGAAATTTGTTTGTTCCGGTCGTAAATTCCAAGTTTCTTCAATTCTGCAATCGATTCCATTTTCTCTCGTTCCAAATCGCCCAGCGTTAACATGGGGTCGATGTCTAAAATGGTAAGAGAGAGTCCGTAAGCGGGTGAATAGGTAATTTTCGCTTCCAACAGAACCTTGATTCCATCTTTGAGCGGTTCCCTTATTTGGGAAATGAATTTGTTTTGAATCCGCTCAAAATCTGCCTTCCAAATGATGGAGCGCATTTCAGCAACCACCCGGCCCTCCGTTTTTTCTACCAATTCCGGGTACGCATGTCCGGAATGGGAGTAAAAGTTCAATTTGTTGATTTCGGCTTTGATCCAGTACGAAGAGGAATAACGTTCAGAAATGGTTTTCTGAATGCTCTGAGCCACTTGAAGGAGTGAAAAGACCTTGCGTTCCATCGCCACGATTTATTTCTTGCCCAGCAGGTAGTAACAACTGGTGGTCATGAAATCGCGCAAAATGGGAATTGCAGTGAGGGGCTTCCACAAAACACGGGTTTTTAATCCGAATTTATCTTCATAAATGGGATTAATGAAGTAGAATTTGGAAGCTACCAATCTCAATTGCGCGTTCTTCACGTATCCATTCATTTGGTTGATCGTTACGCGCAAATCGTGAATTTCTAACAATTCCTCCTGCATGGACGGAGTTTCGTCGAACTTTTTCAAGAACCATCCATATACACCTCTAGGAAGAAGGTGAATCCACGGAAGTTTTTTCAACCACTTGTTTTTTGCAATTTGTTGATGTCCGCCAAACGGCATGTAATACGGTGGCCATCCAATGAAAATCAATCCGTTGGGAGAAAGGTAATTCCGCATGTTTTGAAGGGCTTCCAACTTCGAAGGAATATGCTCAATGACATCTTTCAGAATAATCAAATCGAATTTCCCTTGGAATTTATTCGACCATTCTGGATCGAAGATATTACCGCAGAAAAGCTCCATATTTCCTTGGTCGATCCAGGTTTTCATGATGGATTTTCCATGTTCAATTTTATTGCATTCCAAATCCATTCCAATGCAGTGGGCGCCTTTTTCCGCAAAAGGTTGAAGATTTCCGCCTTCGCCGCAGCCCAATTCCAAAATTTTCAAATCGGAAATATGCGTTTTTCCACCGGGTTGGTGGTTCATGATAAATGGAAGCGAACTTTTGCGAGTATTGTTCACCAATAGCTCGAGGTATTTCTGAGGGTCGGTATGAAATTCGTACGGCATGTTACTTTTCGATGAAGTTTAATAGGGTATCGCAATAAGATTTAACGCCCATGATGTAAGGAACCGTTTCGTGTCCAGCGCCGATAACGGGAACTGCTTTTCCTCCGGTTCCAGCATAATTTTTCCATACAACTTCACCGTGAGTTTTGTAACTAAGGTAATTGTCGGCTGTTCCGTGAATCCACAACAACGGTTGTTTGATGCTTTTTACCTGTTCGGCATTGTTTAATTTGGTGTCACCAAAAAAGGAGGCCGGCATATTCAAACCACTGCCATCATTGGCCATCACGTCGGTGCCGGCAAATGGCGCTTCAATGATAACTTTTTGAGGTGTAATTGGAGCGCAAGGGCAATGCGCCAACTTGCAGGACGGTGCAGTGCCCAAACTGAATCCGTAAAAAATCGTACGGCGATTGGTCAATCCACGATCGGCTAACCATTGCAAGCAGGCATTTACATCGGCATACATGTTTTCTTCGGTGGGAGTTCCTGTGGATCTGCCATAACTGCGATAATCCATCATCAATACTCCATAGCGGTGTTTATGCCCCAGGTTGGCTAGCATCTTAGCTCGCTGATAATAATAATCCATGTTTTTGGCATTTCCATGCATGTAAACAATCACGGTATCTTCATCAATGCTCGATGTATCGCCCAAATAAACAGCATAAATCGTTGCCGTATCACCCAAATTGTCGCTTTTCAATGAGAATAAATAGCGATTTTCAGGAGCAATATCAAAGGTGGAGTCAACTTTGAAATAAGGATCTATCGGAGCGTTATCCCACAAATATTCATCGCAGGCAAGGTTGTTGAACACATTACGATCCATGCGAATGCAGGACGATAAGCTGAGGATGGTTGTTAACAGTAGTAGAATTCTCATGGTTTTTTTCGAATGGTTTTCGTGGCAGAAAGATAAATTCCAGCGGCTCCTTTGTTGAACGGCGTAGCATAATAGACAACTTTGCCGCTGTTTTCAAGGTTCATTCCCATATAACGGAAATCCAATCCGAAATTCCAAGAATGATGCGGTAAACGAGCTCCAATGGTCACGTAAGGCAACCAACGGTTCGTAATGGGCTCTCCAAAAGCTCTTGTCGATGCAAGCTCCCACCAACTTCCAGGAGAAACAAACAAGGTCGATTTCTTAACTTTCCAATAAGCGGTTAATTGCGTTTCTGGCCAAAGTCGAAAGTCGGGGTGATACATGGCTTTTAGGGCATTGATTTGCAACGATCCCGTAAGACCTGGACGTTTTCCTGAAGGGGTTAGAAATCCATGGTGAACTCCCAAGTCGATTTGCCAATTCTCAAAAGCCATAGAGGTAAAATGAAGTCCGCCAGAAAGTGTCGTTTTTTCAGTTAATCCGTGATTTACGGCGATCGTGGTATTGGGGATGGGGATGGTGAGTCCTGCGAACTCAATGATCGGTCCTCCAAAATGACCTTGAATTTGGGTTTCTCCTTTCGAAAGGGGCTCAATCACGCGGGTAGGAGTACATCCCAAGGAAAAGGCGATTAAAATTAAAATAGCGAACTGCTTCATAACTTGCTAAGGTAAGCAAAAAAGCCAGCACTACCGTAAAAAAGGAGCTACCATTTTTTGGTATTCTTCCGTTTTTTCTCCACGTTCGTTATTCACCACCAAGGTTGATTTTTCGGATTGAACCACGGATCGAACCCACTTCCATAACGTTCTTTTAGGATTCTGATGGGATTTGTTTCGTACTTCGATTTCTTTAGCGCACCACCAACCGTGGGTTCGCCCCCAATAACCGACCTCCTTGCTCATTTCCGATGGAAAAATGAGGTAAAAGGTGGAATTTTCATGGCTCAACGCAGCCGAAGATTTAAACAATTCCGATAAGGAAAGATCGGTTTGTTGCCGTGCTTGTTCCCGTTGACTTTCGGAGATTTGTCCGTTAACCTCAAAATAAGGAGGGTTGCTAATCATTACGTCGAACTTTTCAAGCGAGTTGCCTGCAAATTCTTTGAAGTCGGCGCACTCCACGCTATGGTTAATTCTCCAAGGCATTTGTGCGCCATTGCGTTCACATTCGAGGGCGGCTAGGGGATCAATTTCTACCGATGTCAACCTGATTTGGTTCGCTTTTTGGGAAAGCATCAGCCCTAAGATTCCACAACCAGCTCCAATGTCAAGGACTTTTTGGTGGTCGTTCACCTCGGCCCATCCACCCAAGAGCACCGAATCAAACCCAATTTTCATGGCCGATTCTCCATGTTCCAAACCAAAACTTTTAAACTCGAAACGCATCAATGAACAATAAATCGAGGATTTTGAATCAATTTACCAGCCACCAAGGCGGAATCGTTGGATGTCAAATACAAGGTGAAAACGGTATCGTGGTGTTGAACAATGCGAATCATCAATGATTCAAAAAAGTCATCTTCAATAAATTGTTTTCGGGCATCCATTAGGGTTCCACGTACGTTTTCCTGCTTAGGATTAATCCATATTTCGGCCAAGATTTCTTTTTTTCTTTTTTCGTTTACCCAATGAATCGCAGCCAATAATCCGAAAAAGAGAAAAAAAACGACAGCATTTTTCAACATTCTGGAACGATTCATGTTTACTTGGTTAAATTTAGGTTCGAATTTACAATGAAAACTTCATACCGCCTTTTTTCTCTGTTCGGAATCCCCATCTACTTGGGATGGACCGTTCTTTTCCTCCCCATCGTATCCACCTTTTTCTTTTTTGATCCAGATCTTTCTCCGGGATGGTGGATTCCTGCCCTGGCATTTTCCATCATCATTCCCATTTCGTTTGCTTGGCATGAATTCGGACACGCCTTGATGGTACGTCGTTTTCAAAAAGTTGTTGATTTCATGGAGCTATCGGTGTTGGGCGGAACCACCCGATATCGCGAAGAAGATTTATCATCTCGACAATTGGCGTGGGTTCATGCCATGGGGTTAGTTCATACCTTTTTTATTTTGTTTTTAGCTACCATTCCTTATTTGATGGGTTGGGTAGCTGTTCCAAACGATCTTCAAGAAGGTCAATCGCCAGAATTTTTTCTTCACCTCACCATTTTTGTCAATACGTTCATCTTCTTTTTCAACCTCATTCCAGCCCAACCTTATGATTTGGGAAAGGTTGTTTTCTATGCCATTAAACATAAGAGGGACGAATTCGTTGCCCAAAAGTGGGCCGTTCGATTGGGTACATTAACCTCCATTTTATTTGTTGGAATTGGGTTGTACACGGGTTCATTTTTGTTCTATTTTCTCGCAGCTATTTTATTTTTCAATTCCAGGGTGAAAATGAGAGTTGTTCGGCATTCGGGAAATTTGGAAGAGGCATTCCAAGAATATGAAGAGGAAAAAGTTCGGGAGAACGAGGGTGAAATCGCCGAAGATCTCATTCGCGAACCCAAAGTAACGCTTTATACCAACGAGTTCGTTGTTCGCGTTCAAGAGTATATCCGAGATGCCATGGAGGAAGTGTTTGTGGTCCTAGACCCTTCAAAAAAACCATTGGGTTTCGTGGAAAAAGATGGTTTGCTCGATCCCGAAAAGATCAACCAACGCATCGAATCCTTGATGCAGCCTTGGGCCGCTCCTTTGGAAGAATCTTATTTCATCACCAAAGAATTCCTTCTTCAAGAATTCGAACGCCTCAATGCTCCTGTTTTTCCAGTGATTCGACAAGGGAAAATGATTGGAGTTGTTTACCAAAAGGACGTTCATGCCTCTTCTTGAGGTACGTCCTGAAGGAATTTATTGCCCCGCAGCCGACGTTTACCTTGATCCCTATCGTGCAGTGGGAAAAGCCATCATTTCGCATGCGCATTCTGATCATGCTCGATGGGGAATGAATCATTACATCGCTCCTCTTTCCAGTGTAAATCTCATCAAAGCTCGGTTGGGAAAAAATATTTCCATCGTGGGCTATCCCTACGGCGAATCATTTCACATTCAAGGAGTTCATTTCTCTTTTCATCCCGCAGGTCATATCCCTGGAAGTGCCCAGATTCGGGTAGAATACAAAGGGGAAATTTGGGTTTACACCGGCGATTTTAAGTGGGAAGTTGATGGAGTTTCAGAACCATTTTATCCCGTTCCATGCCACACCTTAATTACAGAATGCACCTTCGGATTCCCTGTTTTTCAATGGAGAAAACAAGAACATTGGTTCCAAAAAATGGGAGAATGGTGGCAAAATAACCAAATAGAAAACAAGAATACCGTTGTACTGGCCTATTCCCTGGGAAAGGCTCAACGGATACTGAAAAATATTCCTCCATGCGGAAACATCTATGTTCATCCCGCCGTTGCTGAAATGACCGAAATTACCCAGGATTTGGGAATTCATTTCCCCGAATGGAAAAAGCTGGATGCCAAAGACAAGCCGGAAAGATCGCTCATCATTTTGCCTCCTTCGGGACAAAGCGATGGCTTGCTTAAACGATTGGGAGATGTTGAAATAGGAATGGCCAGCGGTTGGATGGGGGTTCGTGGAAAACGAAGTTGGAGCGCTGTTGATCGTGGCTTCCCTATTAGCGACCATGCCGATTGGAAAGGAATCATCGATTTGGTGGATGCGACGCAAGCACAGACCATCTACGCCACTCATGGGAATCCCGATGTTTTAGTTAGGTACCTTACCGAAAAAGGAAAAGATGCCCGCGCTTGGGGTGCTTTATTCGAAAGGGAAGAAGGATGAGAGATTTCGAACTTCTGGTGGATCGGTTAGATGCTTCCAATTCGACCAATGCCAAATTAAGAGCCTTGGAATCCTTCTTTCAAAGCGCTTCACCATCAACTGCGGTGTGGACCGTAGCCTTGCTTACGGGCAATCGGCCGAAACGATTGGTTTCTACCACCATGCTCAGAGAATGGTTGTGCGAGAAACAGGCTATGCCCACTTGGTTGATGGAGGAATGTTACGCCTTTGTGGGAGACTTGGCCGAAACGTTGGCTCTGCTCACTCCCAATCCAGAAGTTGAAAACCACATGCCACTCGCAACCCTCATGGAAGAATACCTTCAACTCATGAAGTCGGAACATCTTCAAGAAAAAAAAGATTGGGTATTTTCTCAATGGGATTCCATGGGGCAAACCCAGCGGTGGATTTTCAATAAAATTCTAACTGGCGGATTCCGTTTGGGTGTTTCTCAAAAATTGGTTGTAAAATCGATGGCTAAAGTGTTCGATTTACCTGAAGAAACCATCACCCACCGACTGTTGGGCAAATGGAGTCCGACTGAAACTTTCTGGCAGGATCTTATTGCCCAATCCTTGGAAATGTCTCCTTCCCATCCGTATCCCTTTTTATTAGCCAATTCTTGGGAAGGGAAGGAAGTTAAGAATTGTTTTGTGGAATGGAAATGGGACGGAATACGATGCATGGCCATCAAACGAGAAAACGAAGTGTATTTGTGGAGCAGGGGGGAGGACGTGATTACTCATCAGTTTCCTGAATTGACCCAATTGTTCATGGACATGCCGAATGGAACGGTGTTGGACGGTGAAATATTACCTCTTCAACATGGAGAAATTGCTGATTTTTCGTGCTTGCAAAAGCGGTTGGGGCGAAAAAACGTTTCAGCGAAAATGGTGGAAGAAAACCCGACCATTTTTCGAGCCTACGATATGTTGGAGTGGAACGGTGAAGATGTTCGCCAACAGCCACTGTGGAAACGGAAAGAGCTTCTTTCAAATTGTGGCTGGACCGAGGTGAGTCCGTTCTGGGAGGTGGAATCCATGGAGGAGTTGGAGAATTTTCGTTCGAATGCCGAGGCCCATCGGGCCGAGGGATTGATGATAAAACACAAAGATTCGGAGTACGGAATGGGCCGACCCAAAGGAAGTTGGTGGAAGTACAAATTGGATCCCAAATCCATCGATGCGGTATTGCTCTATGCCCAAGCCGGACACGGCCAACGAGCGAATTTATTTACCGATTACACCTTGGCCGTGTGGGACGAAGATCGCCTTGTTCCTTTCGCCAAAGCGTATTCGGGATTAACCAAGGAAGAAATTTTGGAAGTAGATCGATTTGTGAAAGCGAATACTCTGGAACGCTTTGGTCCGGTTCGTACGGTAAAACCCGAATTGGTGTTTGAGGTCGGATTCGAAGGGATTTCAGAAAGTAAGCGGCACAAATCAGGTGTTGCCGTTCGCTTCCCGCGAATTCTGCGATTTCGCAAAGACAAATCGGCAAAAGAGGCCAATACCATTCAAGATTTGCGAGCGCTCATCCGATAAGGATTTTTCTTTTTTTCTCGATTTGAAAGGTTCTCAAACCTATTATGAAATGTTCATCAATGCCTGATCCAAATCGTGGATTAAATCATCGGCCGATTCTAAACCAATGCTTACCCGAATGAGATTAACAGGGAGTCCGCCTTTCCTAATTTCGTAATACGCCAAAGCCGGCCAAATTAAACTCTCATATCCTCCCCAACTTACGGCCATGAGGAAATGTCGTAGAGATTCGCAAAACTTGGTGATTTTTTCCGGATCCTCTGTGGCCAATTCGATGGAAAACAAACCCATGGGGATTTTTAAATCTTTCTTGGCAAGCTCGTATTGCGGATGGCTGGGATGATGGGGGTAATGGATTTTTGCAATTCCCGGATGTTGAGCTAAGAAATCAACGACCTTTTGGGTGGTTTCACTCACGCGGTTGATTCGAATTTCCAAGGTTCGCAGGCTACGAAGCATCAACCAAGAGTTAAAGGGGGAAATTACCGCTCCCAACGTCATGAGTTCCCCGTAAAAAATCTTGGAAATAGCAGCTTTGGATCCCATGATGGCTCCTGCCACACAATCGGAATGTCCCGCCAAATACTTGGTAGCGGCGTGAACCACCAAATCGATCCCCATTTTGGCGGGTTGCATGCCCAACGGACTTGCGTAACTGTTGTCGATGATGGTGGTAATTCCTTTTTCCTTGGCAGCTGAAGCAATACTCGCCACATCTTGAAGTTCAAAAGTTAACGAATTGGGCGATTCCAAGTAATACAAGGTGGTATTTGATTTCGTAGCTTCCAAGTAAGAGGTAGCATCCTCGCCAGAAACCTAGGTTACGGAGATGCCAAATCGGTGGAGGTACTCTGAAAACAAACGCATGGTCCAAGAATACGGATTCTGTATGCAAACCACGTGATCTCCTGCTTTCACTACGCTCATGACGGCCATGCCTGCCGCCGCCGATCCACTGGCTACGGCCATGGCCGCTTCGGTACCTTCCAACGCAGCCAATTTTTTGTTCAGGATATCGGTGGTAGGGTTGTTCCCTCGGGTGTACAACGGAATATTTTCTTCATCGG
>JAIYBD010000182.1 GCA_027488715.1 Bacteroidota bacterium
AATCGGGGTTGGAGGGCGGCGGCACCGGAAACAATGCACTTTACCTCTCCTCCTAGGGCTTCCCGCCATTTGCTGAAAATTAATTTGTTCGCAAGTTTAAGTTGAAAATTATACCAAGAACTTCCAGCAACGTTGTAATCGAATTTCAACCCCAAATTCAAAGCCCAAAAGAACAAACCCTTTTTTATTCCTTTCAACGCCAGGGCTTTGTCCATAATTTTTCCGTAAACCTTTTCCAATAATCGTGGAACACAACTAAATACCTGGGGCTTAATTTCTTTTAGGTTATCACCTATGGTTTCCATGGATTCGGCATAATAAATTGAAATCCCTTGGTACATGTAAATGTAGGTGATCATTCGTTCGAAGCTATGGCAAAGAGGAAGGAAACTCAGTGCCTTGGATTGATAACCAACGGGTACTCTTTCAATGCTGGAAAGCATATCGTGCATGATGTTGTCGTGAGAAAGCATCACTCCTTTGGGATTACCTGTTGTTCCCGATGTGTAAATTAAGGTGGCCAAATCTTTTGGAGAAATGCTATTTTTGATTGAAACCAATTGATTTACATCAGTTTCTTTACTTCGTTCAATCAATTGAGACCAATGTTGTGCTCCATCTATCCGATCAAAGGTGTAAATTTTTATGTCAGGATTGATTTCGTTCTTAATGGGAAGCAATCGATTAAACAACTCTTGGCTTGAAACAAAGACTCCAGAAACACCAGCATCTTTCAAGATGAACTTGTAATCATCATCGGAAATGGTTGGGTAAATCGGAACGTGAATCGCCCCCATTTGCAACATCCCTTGGTCGGCAAAGTTCCATTCGGGGCGATTATTTGAAATGTTTGCTATGCGATCACCGGGCTTAAACCCTTCAGCCAACAAACCTAATGCAAGGTTTTTCGATGTTTCAAAAAACTCTTCGGAGGAGAATGTTATCCATTCTCCATTGACTTTAGACGCTAATGCTACCTGCAATGGTCGTTCAACGTGCTGGTATTCCGATAAGTCAAATAGTCGAGTTGGTTTATTCATGGTTATTGGTTCAAAGCTTTAACGATAACAGGATCGAATTGATTGGAAACCCGAATATACACCTCTTGCCCAAATAATTTTTTTCCCACTTGCGAGAATAAATATCGGGTGATTAATTTTTCGGATTTACGATACTCTTTTTCATTCCATGCAACTTTATTTTTTTTGCAATAGGCCATGAAATTGGGAAGAAGGTCGTTTATTTGAAAGTTTGAAACGAATGAATTTTCATTGGAATACTTTTTCAACAGTTCACTTTTGTTTCCATTGACATATTCATCGGAGAAGTCCACGATGGTTCCTTTTTCCAAAAGGGTGCTCCACAAATTTGAATAATTTGACGTGTCTAAAGGAATAAAGATGTCGGGAGAAATTCCACCACCGTCGTAAACTGTTCGTCCTTTTTTGGTTTTAAAGGCCTTTCCTTTGGGCGATTGCGATTTTCCAAAGGCCTCACCGTTTTCAAATCGTTTATTTACATCCAATTCAAAAGCATCCATGTCCGAAAAATCTTTTTGGATGCATCGTCCCGATGGGGTGTAATATTTGGCAACTGTTAACCGAAGTTGAGCACCAGAAGGAAGATCAAATTGTCCTTGAACCAATCCTTTGCCAAAGGATCGTCTTCCTAAAATTTGTGCACGGTCCAAGTCCTGGAGAGCCCCAGCAACAATTTCTGAAGCAGAAGCCGATCCTTCATCAATCAGAATTTTTAAGGGTAGATTTAGAAATTCTCCATCATTTTGAGTTTTGAGTTCTTCTTTGTTGGTATGTAGGCCTTGAGTGAACGTAACCAATTCGTCGGCTGGTAAAAATTGTTGGGCCACTTCCATCGCAGCCGATAAAAATCCACCCCCGTTTCCACGTAAATCCAAGATCAATCGTTTCATCCCCTCTTTCTCTAGTTTTTTTAGAGCGGTGGTAAATTCTTCACCTGTGGTTGCTGAGAACTTATTGATTCGGACATATCCGGTTGAATTATCCATCAAATATGCAGCATCGATGCTAAATATGGGTACTTTTCCTCGAGTAATGGTAAACGTTTTATTTGCAGTTCCACGACGAATAATATCAACATTCACCTTGGTTTTATCTTGACCTTTCAATAGCTTAACCACATCATCGGATGCCATACCGATACCGGCGATATTTTTCCCATTCACACGAATAATTCGATCGCCGGCCTTCATTTGTACTAAATCAGCTGGACCACCCGAAACCACTTCTTCAACATACACAGTATCATGCATCATGGTGAAGTAAACCCCAATTCCAACGAATGAGCCTTCCAAAGGGGCATTTACTTCTTCGGTTTCCTTAGCAGGAATGTAAGTTGAAAAAGGATCTAACGTTTGAAGTGCTTTATTGATGGCAACCTCATCAAAAGAAAAATTCTTTGGCAGAGAATCGAAATATTGATCATTGATGAGCGATTTGATAACATCCAGATCAGCATTCGATGGTTTTGAATTTGAACTGTTTGCGGCAAAATAACGGGCTCCGATCCAAACGCCCAAGGCTAAAAAAATACTGTAACGAAGAGGTATCCACAATCGGCGAAACTGATCCATATTATTAGGTTAAATTAATTCGTTGAACAATGGAACGACCTAGGGTTATTTCATCGGCATATTCCAATTCTCCTCCGATAGCAACGCCTTTGGCAATGGTGGTTAATTGGATGGGATAGCTTTTAAGCTTTTGTAAAAGATAGTACGTTGTAGTGTCACCCTCAACCGTTGGAGAAAGAGCAAAAATTATTTCTTTTACTTTGTTCGATTCGAGACGTGAAATTAATGATCCAATGTTCAATTGATCGGGTCCAATTCCTTCCATAGGAGAAATTAATCCACCTAGGATATGATAATTACCATGGAACAAACCGGTATTTTCAATAGCAAGTACATCTCTAAAATCCGATACAACACAAATGGTCTCTGCTTTTCTTTGAGAATTAGAACAAATCCCACAAATGTCGTTATCACTGATATTGTGGCAAATTTTGCAATATTTGATCTGTTCTTTTAATGACGAAATGGAATTGCCCAGTTGTTTAACCGACTCTACTTCTTGTTTTAATAAAAAGAGAGCCATGCGCAAGGCCGACTTTTTCCCGATACCTGGGAATTTAGAAAGCTGTTCAACAGCGTTTTCGAGGTGTTTAGATGGGTAGTTCACAATACTATTTTGCGAAAATAAGTGGAAATAAAGACATTTTTTTAACATCTTTGCCCCGTGTCTGTATTAACGTTAAAATGGGAAACGCTTCGGGAAAAGTTAGCGGCCCAATTTGGTAAAAAACCTGATTTACAAGGGGTATTATTTTTAATTGGTGTTGATGAATTGGGAAAGCTGAAGCGAGATTTTTCCAAGGAAGAAAAACAAGATCTTATTCATATTGCAATTTGCAAGGTGATGTCTTATGGTGGCTATTATGAGTTTGTTGGATTGGACCAAGATGGGTGGCCGCATTATCGGGCCATTCAAGGAGTACCTCCCATGAAGCTCAGTGAACAAGAAGAGATCATGAGGTCGTATGTCATCCATCATTTTGAAGAGATGGGATTGATCTAAAATAAAAAAGGCTCCGAATCGGAGCCTTTTTTATGAGTAAGATAAATTGATTATTCAACGATCAATTTCTGGCTTACTTTCTTACCAGCTGCTTCTACATTGATGAAGTAGATTCCAGATGGGAAGTTAACATCAAGATTGATGATGTTACGACCAGTCATTTTGTTGAAGTTTTTGGTGTTTACAACCTGACCTACCATGTTGGTAACAGAAACTTTCACGTCGCTGGCGCGATCCAAAGAAATTTCGAAGTTAGCAACACCATTGGATGGGTTAGGATAAACTTTTGATACGTTCAAGTTAGAAGCATTCAAATCAGATGCACCAACGAAAGAAGCAGAATTGATAACTGCACCTTTGATAAAGCGGTGGTAGCAAGAATCAGCAACATCACCATTGGTATTCAATTCTACGTAAGAAGCTGCCAATTCATAATCGGTAGAGCCACCTGCACCTGGACGTTCGAAAACGATAGGAGCAACAGATCCGAAAATCATAGCGCCTTCAGCCAAAGTGTTTTTGGTCAAATTGAACGATTGAGTGTAACGATTTGCAGTTACATCATATCCAACAGTCATCAAATCAGCTTGATCGTTAGATCCTGAATTTGTAGTATCAGTTTCGTACCAAGAGAAGAACAACTTGTTACCTGCTTCGTTACGAGACGCGCAAGGACGAGTATCTTGAGACAAAGTAGTAGTTCCGATACCGAAAGTTCCACGAAGAGAGCCTGGAGCACCAATTGCGCGAGTAGCTAACAAAGTAGCACCATCGGTCTTGAAGTGGAAAGTTCCTGATTCGCCTGGAGCACTAACTACGGAGTAAGATCCGCTTTGACGTCCAACGTGACAAACAATGTGACAGTTACCTGCATTATCTACGGTAGCAGATACTTCGAAACCTGTTGTTGCAGTGATTGGAGTTGACAATCCTAATGCAGTGTTTACAGCACTAGAAATGCTCAATTGAACGGGAGCACTCCAAGTAGCACCACCATTGGTCGTTTTCATGATAACAGGAAGATAAGATTCTGCAGTATCAGTTGTGAAGTTGATGTGAGTCAAAGCAACGATGTAACCAATTTGGCCAGAGTTATCAAAAGCCATGGTCATATCAGCAATACCTGCTTTTCCAGAAGAACCTGTACCAGTAGCGAAATTGATGAAGTTACGGGTCCAGCTAACTGAAGTGCCAGCAAAAGTTCCAGTAGTCAACAATAAAGTATCGCTGTAGTCCAAGCTAATGTCACCATTTTGATCCAAGATGAAAATCTTAGAACCAGCAGCAACAACAGATGAAGGAATTTGGTGCATGGTATCGCGAGTAGCTGAAGAAGCGAAAGCGCGGCTACCCAAAGAAGTTCCACCAAAAGTTGTAGCAGATAATCCTAAACCGCCCCATGAACCGTTTGTTCCATCCAACAATGGCTGAGAAGCAATCAAAACGGTGTTTGCACCATTGGTATTTCCGGGAGGATTGATCATGGCAGCGCGAGGATAACGAGCAGCGTTTGTTGCAGCCGTGTTATTCCAAACGGTTACGTTATTAACGTTCCAAGTGTTTCCTCCATCGGTAGAAACGTCCATACGAACCGTACCAGAAGTAGCAGGAGATGATGCACGACGAACCAAAGCAACAGAGTTGGTAGCATTGGAAGCAACAATCATTTGACGAACACCGAAAGCGTTGGAATACGCATTACGAGAAGTTCCAAGATTTTTGATCGTTACCGCGTTGGTCTTAGCAACGGGGGTAATGGTTTTTAAACCACGAGATGGAACGTTAGTTACCATGCTCTGATCGTTAGCAGCAGAAGCGGCTGAAGATGGGCGGGAAAGCGCACCTTGACCGTTCGACTGCGCGGAGGCAGCAAGTCCCAGACCAACTGCACAACCTAACAGTAAAGTTTTTTTCATAAGTAGTTTGTTTTGGTTTATTTCAAACAGCCCAAAAATAAAGGCAATCTTTGAATTTGCACCCCCTGAAAAAAAGTTTTTTTGCTGATGTACAAAAATTAAGGCGAAAAAAATCAATTTTTCGCCTTAATTATCAATGATTTAAGAAAAGGTAGCGGTGTTAGTTGAATAACCTGTGCAAAAGTTATTTCTTTCTTTTGTTTTGAGCAGCTTGCATTTCCTCTAAACGCTGTTGGAATTTGCTTTTTGTTTTACCACCTTTTTGTTTGTTTTCTGCAATTTGAGCATGAAGTTTATTTTCGTCAATACTTCTTTTTAATATGGCTTGCTGTGCAAACGTAATCAGGTTCAAAAGCAAGTAATAGTAGGTTAAACCAGATGCATAGCTATTCAAAACACCCAAGAAAATTACGGGCATGATGTAACCTATGTATTTCATTTGTCCCGTTGCTCCACTGACTTCATTTTGAATTTTCGTGTAGATCAACGTCGAAATCGTCATCAAAATGGTGAATAAACTTAAATGGGTTCCCAAAACCGGAATGCTTGTTTCCCAATGTATCAAAGAATCATAAGTTGATAAATCTTCAGCCCATAAAAATGATTCACCTCTCAATTCAAAAACTGCAGGGAAAAAATAAAACATAGCAAACAACAAAGGCATTTGAAGAATCAGCGGCAAACACCCAC
Organism: Bacteroidota bacterium; assembly: GCA_027488715.1. GTDB lineage: Bacteria > Bacteroidota > Bacteroidia > UBA7662 > CANHCV01 > CANHCV01. The sequence goes on from JAIYBD010000182.1 coordinate 6,221, forward strand.
CAAGTGGATTTACACCGGCTTTGCTGTATAACTTCATGGTTTCTGCCTGAAGTTTCATTTGGTCCTCCCCGATCTTTTCCTTAATCGCATCAATTTCGGGTTTTAAGATGCGCATCTTTACCGTACTCAAAGTGCTTTTGTAAGTAAGTGGGAAAAGAATTGCCTTGATGATGATCGAAAGAATTAAAATAATTAATCCAAAACCCCAGCCGGTTTTGTTGATGATGGTAAAAATGGGTAAAATAACGTATTCGTTGATTACCGAAAGTAAATTCCATCCTAAATAAACTTGGTTTTCTAGTCCGTATCCAACTTCCTTTAAATCATAAAATTTACTGGGACCAAAATGGAATACCAACGAAACTTGACCATTTTTAAGCGGAACCTCCCCCTTCAACGACATGGTTTTTACCGATGAAGAATCCATTCCGTTTTTAGTTGTTAATTGTGCATTGTTAATTCCTTCAGAAAAAACAAAACTGGAATTGAAGTACTTCTGCTTAAACGAAATCCATTTCAATTTTTCTTCCAAGTTCTCGGTATCCTCTTTCCGTTCATTGATGTAATCGTGATCACCTTCAGTGGTTGAATAGTGAATGGTCGATTTAAAACGCTCTTCCTCCAAATCTTTTTCTTGAGGTGGAGTTGTCATTTCCGCAGAAAAAACAACGCTATTGGAGGTGTTTCCTTCTATCTGAGCGATGAATTCATTACTACCATCCTTTTTAAAATTTTGGAAAATATGTTTTACCGTGGTTCCTTTTGGGGTCATTGCGGTAAAAATGATTTTATCATTCTCAACTTTCGGAGAAAATAAAAGGGTTGAAGTCGATGTTTTTACCCCTTTGTCATCGAATTCATATCCTATTTTTTGATTGAAAAACAAAACCAATGGTTTCTTAGAATACGTTTTGAATTGATGCAATTCTACCGATTTGATTTTTCCGCCCAAGGTGGAAAAGGTGTACGAGATTTGATCCTTTTTCCAAACGAAGGAAGAATCGTTGGTTGGATAGATCACAGTTGCTTTTTTTACCGAATCGGCTGTAGGTTTAACTTTAACGGCTTCCTTTTTAGGAGCTTCAGCAGATTTTGCTTCTTCACCAGAATTCATCATATTAAAGGTGAAGATGATGGTAACAATGAGGATAAGTCCAAAAATGACGTTGCGATCCATGATTTATTTTTCTTTCTTTGTTGCTTTGATAAACGATACAAACAGGGGATGTGGAGCCATCACCGTGCTTTTGTATTCGGGGTGATATTGTACTCCAACGAACCAAGGATGATCTTTTAATTCAATGGTTTCTACTAAATTTAGATGGGGATTGACCCCTGAGGCAATTAAGCCATTAACTTCACATTTCTCAAGAAATTCATTATTGAACTCGTATCGATGACGGTGTCGTTCATGAATTGTGGATTCTTGGTAAGCTTTATGAACTAAGGATCCTTTTTTCAATTTACAAGCATAACTACCTAAGCGCATGGTTCCGCCTTTGGCTGTAATTTGCTTTTGTTCCTCCATCAAGTGAATGATTTGATTTGGACTTTCAGGATCAATTTCTTGTGAATTGGCCGCTTTCAATTGAAGGACATTTCTTGCAAATTCGATTGCGGCCATTTGCATTCCAAAACAAATGCCCAAAAATGGAATTTTGTTTTCACGTGCAAATCGAACAGCCTCTAACTTTCCTTCTACGCCTCGATGACCAAAGCCTGGAGCGACTAAAATCCCATCCAATGACTTCAATTGACGCTTTACATTGTCAGACGTAAGATGTTCAGAATGAATCCAGTGTATATTTACTTTGCATTCGTTTGCAGCTCCCGCATGAATTAAAGCCTCAGCAATGGATTTGTAGGCGTCTTTTAATTCAACATATTTGCCGATAATTCCGATTTCAACCTCGCTGGTTGGATTTTTGAGTCGGGAAAGGAATCCTTTCCATTCGGTTAAATCTGGAGATTCTTTACCCGATAATTTGAGTTTAGAAAGTACGGTTTTATCCAATTCTTCTTTCAACATCAACATAGGAACGTCGTAAATTGAAGGAGCATCAATGCTCTCAATCACAGCGTTAGGTTGAACATTGCAAAACAAGGCAATCTTCTTTCTCAATTCTTTGGGCAAATGGTGCGAAGTTCTACAAACTAAAATATCCGGCTGAACTCCCAATTCTAAAAGAGCCTTTACAGAATGCTGCGTTGGTTTTGTTTTTAATTCGCCTGCGGCTTCCAAATACGGCACCAACGTTAGGTGAATCACCAAAGAATTGTTGTAGCCCAATTCGTAACGAAGTTGACGAACACTTTCAATGTAAGGAAGTGATTCAATATCTCCAACTGTTCCACCCAATTCGGTAATGATGATGTCAAAATCTCCCGATTTACCAAGAAAAGTCATTCTTTCCTTGATTTCATCGGTAATGTGGGGAATCACTTGAACCGTTTTTCCAAGGTAATCACCGTTTCTTTCTTTGTCGATAACGGTTTTGTAAATTCTACCGGTTGTAACGTTGTTGGCCTGGGAAGTTGGAACGTTGAGAAAGCGCTCGTAGTGCCCCAAATCCAAGTCCGTTTCCGCACCATCGTCGGTAACAAAGCATTCCCCGTGTTCGTAAGGATTTAATGTTCCTGGATCAATATTGATGTAAGGATCGAATTTTTGAATGGTAACCCGGTAACCACGTGATTGAAGCAATTTCGCTAAAGATG
>JAIYBD010000151.1 GCA_027488715.1 Bacteroidota bacterium
AATACCCTAGGGTAATCCTGTTTCAGCATTTAACGTTCATGATTGTTTCTCAAATTGGAAACGGTTGAAACGCCTCTACCCTTTAACTTTACTTCCGGGGAGGGGTTGGACATAGTCCCAGTGTTGTGCCGAAGGGTGTTCCCTCGGTGGTCGAGTGTCCCTACGAGTCGGGATGTGACCAGACCACCGCATCTTTTCCTGAGCCGTTCCGAAGGGTGGTCCCTGAGCTTGCCGAATGTCTCGAAATTACTCAGCAATGCTCCCTTCGAGAACCTCAGGGAGCGCTCTCGTTTCCGGTGTCTGAGGTTCTCGAAGACACCGTTCCCCCATCCATTACGGTAAAAACGCGACCGTGAGCAAACTCAAATCGTCGCGGTGGGGCCCCAGCCCCAAATGATCCAAGAATTTCGACTCCCATGCTGGGGCCCGATCTCCCTCCTCGGAAAAGGTAGCCAACCGCAAATCGAAATGATCCACCTCCAAGGAAACCGAATCGCTCAGCCCATCGGTAAACAAAAACAACGCACTCTTTTCCTTGAAAATCAACTCATGCATGGAATACGGTTTCATGGGGCTAAGCACCCCTAACGGATGAACTTGCGCCTTCAACCTCGACATATTTCCATTCTCCACAAAAAAGGGAGCCACTTGTCCGGCATTCACGTACTCCAAACTGCGGGTTGTTAAATTCAACGCACCCATAAATGCTACCACAAAATGATCGCCCTGGGCGTGATCCCACACCAAATGATTGAGGGCGTCCACAATTTTCCGAAGATCGGTTTCGTAACGAATCAAGGTGCGGGTGGCCGCCTGTATGTTGCTCATGAGTAAGGCCGCCGGCAATCCCTTGCCGGAAACATCGGCTACAATGACCAAATAACGGCCATCGGCCATTTTCACTACGTCGAAATAATCGCCGCCCACTTCGGTAAACGGCTTGTAAAATCCCGAAAACGAAAAGGGCGGAAGTTCCGGAAGTTCCTTAGGAATGAGTTTTTCCTGAATCGCCGCCGCCATTTTCAACTCTTGCTTCACCTTCTCCTGATTTACTTTATCGCGAAATAGCGATTTATTCTCATGCGCATAAACGATGATGTTGCATAAGGTTTGAAGAAAAGAAAGTTCCGGCGATCCTAAATATTGCGAGGGCTCTCGCCGACCAATCAACACCAATCCCAACGTCTTCGTTTTGTGTAAAACCGGCACCACCAAATCGAATCCCTGGTACAATTCGGCATCCAAGGTGCCAATGGTTTCCCGCTCCAATAATTCCATGGGCGGAATTTGTTCGGCAAAATTGCAGCCCTTGGTTTTGATCACCGGAACCGCATCTCCCAAAAGGAACAACGTCATTTTTTCGGCCCCAATGTGGGTTTGAATCAGATAATAAAAAATATCGATGAGGGATTTTGAACTGAAATTGTTACTTACCGACTGCGTCATTTGTTGAAGCGCATCCAACATTTCCAACAACTGCTCTTCCGTAACTTTTTTCATCGTTGATTGGATTGTTTTACGCGAAACGCATCGTTCAACCCGTTACCCAACCAGTTGAAAGCCATCACCAAAACCACCACCACGGTGGCGGGAATCGCCAAAAGATGGAGGGCATCCAACATCAAATAGGGATAATTTTCTCGAATTAAACTGCCCAGCGATGGCATGGGCGGCTGAACACCCAAGCCCAAAAAACTCAATCCGCTTTCGACCAAAATGGCATTGGCGAAGTTGGCCGAAGACAGGATGATGAGCGGCCCCCAAAGTGCCGGCATGATGTGAACGAAAATGATTCTTGGGGCCGAAAATCCCATCAATTTGGCTGCGAGGACGTATTCCCTTTCCTTCAACGAGCGAATTTCGGCACGAACCACCCGAGCCACTTCAACCCACATGCCCAATCCCACCGCTAAAAAAACCGTTTGAATCCCTTTCCCCAATCCAATGGAAATGGCCATCACCAACAACAATCCGGGAATCGACCAAAATACTTGAATGAGCCAAAGAATCAGGGTGTCGATCCAACCGCCGAAATATCCAGCCATGGAACCCAAAACAATGCCCACCAATAAACTGATGAAAACAGCCACCAATCCTACCGACAAAGAAACCCGCAGTCCGATGACCATGCGGCTCCACAAATCCCGACCAAATCCGTCGCTACCTAGAAAATAGTGGGTTCGTTGGATTTGGTTTTCGTTGACGTAAGGAACCGAAACTTTTCGGTCGGTGCCCAACATCGTTGCTTCCCATCGCTGCTGCTTCACCACCGCCGATGTGGGTTCAATCGCATGCCGAATAACGGGCGAAGGGTTTCCGGTAAATGCTTGGCTCCACGATTGAAACCGTTGAGGCGGCGACTCGTAGAGGTAGGTCACCGGTTGTCCCATTTTCGCCGCCGTGAGGGGTAAGCATTGCTGGTTAACGGTGGTGGAAGTGTCGGGAATAATGAGGTACCCCAAAAATGCGGTGAGGGTAAACAGAAGGATGATCCCCAAGCTGAACACCGCGGGACGGTGACTCAAAAATCGTTTCCAAAAAAGTTGGCGGGGAGTCATTCAACAAAAATAGGGAAATACGGCTTCAATTGGTTTCTAAAACCTCTCGCCAATCCACAAAAATCGTTTCGAAACGATCTACAGCCACGAGGCCAGGAGCGCTTCCTTTTCGTTTCCTTACAAACTTGCGTTGGGTAAATTGAACGGGAACACTTTCGCTGCCTCGCTGTTTGGAGTATTTGGCAGCCAAGGCGGCAGCGAATTGAACCGCCGCCGAATTGGGCGTTTTTTTCTGAGGATTTTTGATGATGACGTGACTTCCGCCGCTTCCGTAAGCGTGCAACCAATGGTCGTTCGGTTTGGCCGCCCGCAGCAATTCATCGTTGTTTCCTGCATTTTTCCCCACCCAAATTTCACATCCGGCATGTTCGAACCGCAAAAAGGGCAGGGATTCGTTTTGCTCCTTCTTCCGATTTTCTTGCCCCCATGTTTTCCAATCGCTTTCCGAAAAACTTCCTCGATCTAGCTTCTCTTTTTGCTCGTTTAATTCTGCCAATCGTTGCGTAACCCGCTCTAAATCGGCAGCCACAAACGATTCTTCTAACTTTTCATTCTTGGCTTTGCGGAAGTAACGCTCCGCATTTTTGAGGGGAGAAAGATCCGTTTTTAACGGGATTTTGATGGGTTTTTGCGTCAAATAATCGATCAACTCTGCCGATTTACTGCCCTCCTGAATTTTCGGCAAATGGGCCATCAAAACGTGACCCCAATGTTCGTATTTGCCCGATTCGGCCAATTCCAACCATCGAGTTTCTACCTTTTCTTTCCTGGCTTTGGCTTGAACCCATTGGCTTTCGATTGTTTTTTTGGCAGATAGAAACGCCAATTGTTTTTTGTTGATCGCAAGTACTTTCCCAATTCCTTGCCTCAACGTTTCCAACAGGGAATGGGGTTTTCTTCCTGTTTGAAGCATTAAAAATCCGTTTTCGTCCTTCTCCCATTGCCAAGTACTTTGTTTTGAAGCTGCGAGAAGTTCATCGGAAGTCCAGTTTTTGGTCCATTTTTTCCCCACCGCACTTTCCCAAAAAGAAGTGGGAATTTCGGGTTCATCCTGCATCCAATGGTTCAACTTGGCTTTGAGATCGTTGGATCTATTTTTTCGAAAAGCATCGGTTTCTCCTTCGGTGGGAATCCATAAAATATTGGATGCCGCTCCATACGCCAAAAATACCAAGGCCCCACCGTGCGTTCGAATGGAAAAACTGCGATCGGATAGGTGGGGCATCACCTCCAAAATAGGAAGATGTTGGGCATCTCGAAACTGGGGATTCCATGTTTTTGCTTTGGCAATTTCGTCTTCAAAAAAGCGGTAATAAAGCGCGTTAGGGGTGAAATCGAAGGCCAAACTGCACACTTTCCCCGATACTTCCACCCATATCGTGAATTGTTGGGGGGAATTGCTGAAACATTCCAACAACCTTCCGCCTTCCAAAAACGGTTGAATTTCCCGCGCGAACTGCCGCACCAGAAAGTAGGATTGCGTTAAGTCCATGATGGATCGAATTCAATCGTTAACCCATCGTATGCCATTTGGATGTGCGATGGAAATTGCGGATTTCGTTCGGCATACCTTCCGAATTGGTGAGCAATGTGGGTG
>JAIYBD010000050.1 GCA_027488715.1 Bacteroidota bacterium
AACGAATTTGGAACTGACTTTTCCTCAGGCACTTGCACTTTGATGTAGTTTTCAGTAAATCCATAGCGAAAACCCTGCTTCACTTCGTGTTCAACCAAAATGGTTTTACTACTTCCTATCTGACTTTCGTAAAAGGCACGTTTCTTTTTTTCACTGAGCGATTGCAATTGCCGAGTTCGCTCTTCCCGAATGGGATAAGGCACCGATTCCGGCAAATTTGCAGCTTCGGTATTGGCTCTTTCCGAAAACGTAAAGGCATGAATGTAGCTGATGGGCAAGCTATGTAGAAAATCGAAAGTAGCTCGAAATTCCGCTTCCGTTTCACCCGGGAACCCAGTAATCACATCAACGCCAATGCACGCATCGGACATTTTTTCTTTGATCTGTTCGATGCGGGAACGGTACAGCGCCGTTTTGTACCGACGGTGCATCTTCTTTAAAATAACATCGCTTCCACTTTGCAAGGGAAGGTGAAAATGAGGGACAAACTTTTTTGATGAAGCCAACCAATCGATGATTTCTTCTTTCAATAAATTAGGTTCAATGCTGGAAATTCGGAATCGATCAATTCCTTCGACCTGATCGAGCGCTTTTACCAAATCGAAAAAGGTACCATGCACCCGATGGCGCTCGCCCACTTCCCCGTTCAATCCAAAATCGCCAATATTAACGCCGGTAAGTACAATTTCTCTGACTCCTTTTTCGGCGATTTCGCGCGCTTGTTGCAGTACGCTTTCAATGCTTGAACTTCGACTGTTTCCGCGCGCAAGGGGAATGGTACAAAAGGCGCAATGGTAGTTGCACCCGTCTTGAACCTTCAAAAACGTTCGGGTGCGATCGCCCCACGAATACGAGGGAACAAATTCCTTCACCGTTTCAATCTTAGAGTCGAGAATTTTTCCTTGTTCTGGATTCGAACTCCAAGATTCTACATGTTGGTACAAATTGAACTTCTCCCCCGCCCCTAAAACCAAATTTACGCCCTCAATTTTCGAAATTTCTTCCGGCTTGAGTTGGGCGTAACAGCCAATCACGGCCACAAAAGCATTGGGAGAAAGGCGCTTGGCCTGTCGAACAATGTTTCTGCACTTTTTATCGGCTTGGTCGGTAACGGAACAGGTATTGATAACCACCACATCGGCACCTTGTTCAAATTCAACTTTTTGGTAGCCATTTTCAATGAAGGTTCGCGCAATCCCACTGGTTTCAGAGAAATTGAGCTTGCACCCCAACGTGTAAAAGGCGATGGTTTTATCGGAACAGACCGGGTGAATCATGCTTGTCGTTTTACCAACTGACTGCTTCCTTGGGCTTTGGGAAAAATCACCACGTCGGCAATCACCACGTGTTCGGGTGCACTTACCACGTATCCCAACGTATCGGCGATATCCTCGGCCGTGAGGGGTTGAAATCCTTCGTACACTTTCTGGGCGCGTTCTTCATCCCCTTTAAATCTTACCAAACTGAATTCCGTCTCTACCAAACCGGGAGCAATGGAACTCACTTTGATGCCATGGGGATACAAATCGGCCCGCATTCCGCGCGTAATGGCATCGGCAGCGTGTTTCACACCGCAATACACATTTCCATTCGGATAAACTTCTTTTCCAGCGATGGAGGTGATGTTGATGATGTGTCCTTGGTTCCGACTTACCATCACTTCCATGATGGGTTTGGACACCAACAACAACCCTTTTAAATTCGAATCGATCATGGCCACCCAATCGGTGGTAGATCCTTGATGGATAGGTTCCAATCCGTGTGCACCACCGGCATTATTGACGAGAACATCAACGTTTTTCCAATCTGAAGGGAGAGAATTCCATGCTTCTTGAACTTGGCTTTCCGATGCGACATCAAAGACCAAAACTTTTGCTTTTCGGCCCAGGTTTTCAATTTGATGTTGAAGGGAGATGAGCCGCTCTTCGCGACGTCCGCATACAATGCAATCGTATCCCAAGGCGGCTAACTTCAATGCTGAAGCTCTTCCAATTCCCGAAGAAGCACCCGTGATGAAAGCAATCATGATTATTGAAAAATAAACGTTAAAAAGATGGTTCGAGCTCCTAATTTGCTGATCGAAGAACTGTAAACATGATTCTCAGGTACTAAAATATTCCCCATCAACTGCTGAACTTTAATTTCAGGCGAAAGTTTGAAGTAAGGAAAATACAAATCAAACCCTAAACCGTATTCGATGCCGATGTTTTGACGGGTAATTTTCAAACGATCAATCTCGTCACGAACTCGCTCCTCGCTCGACATATCGATGTTGAAGCTACCACCCGCAATGGTGTACAAACGGTAATTCCCAACACGATTTCCGCGGTACTTTAACGTAACAGGAAAAGTAAGGTCGATGGTTTCCAACTGTTTATTGGCATTCTTGGCAGAATTCGCAAAGTTGTAATACATCCCACGGTTGATGAAGTTCAAAGAAGGAATAAAACGAGCGGTAAAGGCATCATTCATTCTTATTTCAGATACCACTCCAAATTGAAATCCAGGACGATGATCGGGTTCAATCGACAACAAGGTATCGTTCTTAGCAAATCCAGCACTAAACGTGGGTTGCAATACCGATGTATTGAAACCGAAATGAAATCCCCAATGCAACAATCCATCATCGTATTTCGGATTATTCTGTTGGGCATTGACCTGAGAAAAACCAGCTAATGAGCCGAGTAGGAAAGTGCAGGATAAAATTATTTTTTTCATTTTTGACCGATGTAGAGGGTACTTATTCCAAAGGTAAGTCGATTTTGTTGATTTTCGCGAAAACCAACCTTGTTCATGATGTTGAGAAAGTTTTGTCCTTCGGGGAAAGCTTGAACGCTTTCGGGCAAATAAGCGTAGGCAGATTCATCTTTGGAGATGAGTTTCCCAACTGTAGGAAGAATAAAACGAGAATAGAACCCGAACAATTGCTTTACGGGAAAAACCGTGGGTTTACTAAATTCAAGAACCACCAATTTCCCGCCGGGCTTCAATACGCGCAACAACTCGCTCAATCCTTTTTCTAAATTTTCGAAGTTGCGAACCCCAAAAGCCACCATGGCTACATCAAACGTTTCATTCGGATAATGGATGTTCTCACTATCGCCTTGCTCTAATCGAATGATGGTGGAAAGCCCTTCTTTCTGAACTTTTACTCGCCCAAATTGCAGCATGCCTTCGCTCAAATCGATTCCAACAATTTCTTTCGCACGATTTTCTTTTCCGGCCGCAATGGCCAAATCGGCCGTTCCGGTAGCCATATCCAAAATACTTGAAGGTTGACCCTTCATCACTTCTCGAATGGCTTTCTTTCTCCAGGAAATATCAATTCCGAAAGAAAGAAGTCGATTCAACAAATCGTACTTGGGCGAAATGTGGTCGAACATGTCGGAAACCTGTTGTTTCTTGGTTCCGTCTTGGGTGGGGTATGGTTTTACAGGTGTGCCCATTAGAGTACAATATTGATGATTTTTCCAGGAACAACGATCACATTTTTGGGAGCATTTCCTTCCGTCCATTTTTGAACTTCTGGCAAGGCCAAAGCCAAATCGCGCGCTTCATCTTTGGAAACATTTTTTCCAACTAAAAGTTCTGCTCGTTTTTTTCCGTTGATCATGATGGGATACAAAACGTTACTTTCTTCTAAAAATTTGGATTCAAACTGTGGCCAAGATTGCTGATGAACGCTCTCGGGGTGCCCCAACAAATGCCACAATCGCTCCGCGATGTGAGGCGCAAAGGGGGCCAATAAAATCGTTAATGGCTCCAAAACCGAACGTTTGCGGCATTGAAAATCGCTCAACTCATTGGTAGCAATCATGAAGGCCGCCACGCTGGTGTTGTAACTGAATCGCTCGATATCTTCGGTAATTTTTTTGATGGTTTTATGAAGCGTTTTCAATTCGGCTTCGGTTGGGGTTTCATCGGTTACGGTGAAAACGCCTTCATTTCCGTGGAACAACCTCCAAAACTTCTTCAAGAAACGGTAAACTCCTTCAATTCCTTTGGTGTCCCAAGGTTTCGACATTTCGATGGGGCCCAAAAACATCTCGTACAAGCGAAGCGTATCGGCTCCGTATTGGGCCACAATATCATCGGGATTCACCACGTTGAACTTGCTCTTCGACATTTTCTCCACCACCGAATCTGTGCGAATAGGTCCGTTTTCGGGAATAAACTTGGCTGAAGCCAAATCCGGACGCCACTGTTTGAATCCTTCAACATCGAGGATTTGGTTGTCGGTTAAGGCAATTTCAACGTGCATCGGATCAGCATGGTATTCGTCCTTTAATTCAGCACTAACAAACGAAAGCTCACCGGGAATTCGGTAAACCAACTGACTCACGCCTTGAATCATTCCTTGATTGATCAACTTCTTGAACGGCTCGTCAAAAGGAACGATGCCCATGTCATGAAGAAACTTCGTCCAAAAACGAGAATACAACAAGTGTCCGGTCGCGTGCTCAGAACCTCCTAAATACAAGTCTACCTGACCCCAGTAGTTCAGTTTTTCTGGATCTACCAAGGCCTCGGCGTTATTTGGATCCATGTAACGAAGGAAATACCAGGAAGATCCTGCCCATCCGGGCATGGTGTTCGCATCGAAGTTCCAATTTTCGGCACGGGCCAAGGGCGGTTGCCCATCTTCCGTGGGAAGAAACGCGTCGATTTCGGGAAGAATAAGCGGCAATTCAGAAGCTTCAAGCGGATGAGGAACTCCATTTTCAAATCGAATGGGAATGGGCTCTCCCCAATAACGTTGGCGGGAGAAAATGGCGTCGCGCAAGCGATAGTTGGTTTTTCCTTTCCCCATGCCTTTGGCCTCAATCGCCTCGATGGCTTTTTTGATGCCTTCGTATCCGGTTAATCCATTGAGGAAATCGGAATTGATGATTTTGGCTTCTTTGCTTGGATTAGCGGCAACTTCAATATCGGTCCCTTCGCAAGTTGCGATGATGGGAAGTTGAAAATGTTGAGCAAATCGAAAATCGCGCTCATCGCCACCGGGAACACCCATGACCGCACCCGTTCCATAACCGGCCAACACGTAATCGGCCAACCAAATGGGAACTTCTTGGCCGGTAAACGGATGAATCACCGTTCTTCCTGTGAATACACCCGAAACAGATTTGGTTTCGGCCATGCGATCGATTTCGCTTTTGGCGGCTGATGCTGCGATGTAGGATTCTACCGCATCTTTCTGTTCGGGAGTAGTGAGTTCCAACGCCCATTCGTGTTCAGGGGCAAGAACCACAAAACTCACCCCGAAAATGGTATCAGGGCGGGTGGTAAATACTTCGATTTGATGATGGGAATCTTTCACTTGAAAACGAACCGAAGCTCCTTCCGATTTTCCGATCCAATAGCGTTGCATTTCTTTGATGGAATCGCTCCATTCGATGGATTCCAATCCTTCGAGCAATCGAGGAGCGTAAGCAGAAATGCGCATACTCCATTGTTGCATTTTCTTTCGAACCACCGGATGATTTCCGCGTTCTGAACGGCCATTGATGACCTCTTCATTCGAAAGAACGGTTCCCAAGGCCGGACACCAGTTCACCTCGGCTTCGCTGAGGTACGTCAATCGGAAATGTTGCAGAATCGCTTCTTTCTTATCGGCTGAAAAACCTTTCCAATCGGCTGCCGAAAATGACTCTTCCAAGGTACCAAATCCGGAATGTCCATCGCTCCCTTGAGCTTCAAAATGTGCAATCAATTGGTCAATGGAACGTGCTTTTTGTTCTTTCTGATCAAAATAAGCATGAAAAATTTGCAAGAAGATCCATTGCGTCCAACGGTAATAATTGGGTTCGCAAGTGCGTACTTCCCGATCCCAATCAAAGGAAAATCCGAGTTGATCGAGTTGTTGACGGTAGCGTGCAATGTTGGTTTCGGTGGTAATGGCGGGATGCTGCCCAGTTTGAATGGCGTATTGTTCGGCTGGTAACCCGAACGCATCGTACCCCATGGGATGGAGAACATTGAACCCGTTCAATCGTTTGTATCGGGCATAGATATCCGAGGCAATATAACCCAAGGGATGACCGACGTGCAATCCTGCTCCCGAAGGATAAGGAAACATATCGAGGACATAAAATTTAGGTCGATTGGGGTCTTCCGTTACTTGGTAAAGGTTGGTTTTCTTCCACCATTCCTGCACCTTTTTTTCAAACGATTGGGGTTGATATTCAGCCATGCCGCAAAGATAGGCTGAAACCCCCGAATCGCTTGCATTTTATCGGTACTTTGGATTGTTCAAATAGGTTTGATCGGTAAGGGTTTTCATGAAGTTGATCAAATCCCGTTTTTCGCTGGCGGTGAGCTGCAATCCCTGTCGAATGGTGTGCATGTTGGGATCT
>JAIYBD010000108.1 GCA_027488715.1 Bacteroidota bacterium
AGCTAGGGGATTTCCTGAATTGGATTTAAAAATGAAACGAATACTTGGTGCACTGTTTTTAATAGGAACCCAAAGGCGAGCCGGTGTAGGGTCCTTTTCTCCGGTGTTATCAATGGCTCGCACTGAGAAGACAAAATTCAAAGAATCGTTCCCAAGTGGGATTTGCATAGGAAAGATGGAGTCGGTTTGGGTAGTAAAATTCCAAAGCGTTTGTTCGTTCAGAACTGAATCAAAGGTAAATTCGTAGCCAACAACAACACCATCGGCATCGTCGCCATTCCACTGTAAGAAAACATTGGTGTTGTAGCGATCTCCGCCAAATCGAATAATGGTATCGGTGGGAAGGGTTGTCTCGGGTTTTTTGTTGGGTAACTTATCGCCTTGAATAGAGTCTTTACAGGCTATCAAACCAAGAAGCAGAAATAGAAAGAAAAATTTTTTCACACCCCAAATTTACTCGATTTTTACTTCACTCGAAGTTTTTTCCCCGCGTAAATCTTGGTTGTTTTTGAAATTCCGTTCATCTTGCAAAGTTGATCTACCGAAGTGCCGTATTTTTTAGCTACGGTCGAAAGGTTTTCACCTTTTGCCAAGGTGTGGTATTTGGCGTTACCGTTATTCTGAGGTTTCGGTTGAACAGGTTTCGGTTTAGGTGTGGTATTTGTTCTTGCTGGAGCAACATCTTGAGCCGTTGCATCTTCTTCATCTTGCTCACCGATAGCGATGGCTTCCGTATTTTTCAAAGTATTGAATACGTAACTAGGGGTGTATCCACCCTCGGGGATGGTTACTCGATTGCCAATAACATCTCCGGTAGTAAAGTCAAACACCTCCAAAGGGTTTAATACTCGGTCCAAATAACGCATTTCAAAATGCAGGTGTGGTGAAACAGAACGTCCGGTACTTCCTCCAAGTCCAATAACCTGACCTTCTTTCACTTCATCGTTGATATCAACTAAAATTTTACTAAGGTGGGCGTAATACGTCTCCATTCCATTGCAATGTCGGATAATAACCAAATTTCCAAATCCACCAGAGTTATAGGCGGCGTGACGAATTTTCCCACTAAATGCCGCTACCACAGTGTCGCCCAATCGCAAACCAACGTCCATGCCTTTGTGCCCGCCACTTACTCCTCGATATACTCTTCCAGCTACTGGAATGACCGCTTTGCCAACTGAAATTTGATCAGGAAAGGAATGGGCACTTGAGACATCTCGAAAAGAAATGATTTTATTGGTTTCCCATTTCATGTTGAACACCGAATCGCAGGCAAAAACATCGGCAACGACTTCTTTGTCTTTATCTTTTACTTTCTCGGGCTTGGTAACGACCCGTTCAGGAGTAGGTGTTGGGGTAGGTTTAGGGGCAGGAGCCGGCTTGGGCTCAACAAATTGCCAGGTAAAATCTTTTTTCAGTACAATCTTTTTTCCGCGAAACCAAATCGTATCTCCTTCAGCTGGATTTTGTGAAAAGCTAACATGCGATAAACCAACAAGGAAGAAAGTAGTAAAGAATATATGTTTGAATTTGAGCGTCATTTCAAAGTTTTTCGGTGTACAAAAATGAATACGAACCCTTTTTTAACCAATGGGATTAACGTTTTCTTAAGAAGTTTACCGTGCATTAACATCTGAAAAAGTTTTCATTCCTGCTTACCTTCGTACATGATCAAATTGTTAGCGGAAAGCGGTTCCACCAAAACCGATTGGATGTTGGTGAGTGAACAGGGAGAACGAAATTCATTTACTACTGCGGGAATTAATCCGCTTTTGCTATCCATTGAAGAAATTACAGAATTGGTTGAAGAGCAACCAACCTTGGTCAAAGCCGCAACCCAAATTAGCCAAGTGTTTTTTTACGGAGCGGGATGTGGTAACAAAGATGCAGTTAACCGATTAAAAATTGTATTTCAAGGGTTTTTTTACAATGCTTCCATTGAAATCTTTCCAGATACCTTGGCTGCTGCTCGAGCTTGCTGCGGTAAGAATCCCGGCATTGTAGGCATCATTGGAACGGGAGCGAACGCCGGGTTTTTTGATGGTGATCATCAATTCACCCCCTTTGTTCCTTCTTTAGGATTTATTTTAGGCGATGAAGGATCAGGTAACTGGATCGGCCGAAAACTATTGTCGGATTACTTTTACGGAAGAATGCCTGTTGGATTGCGTGAAGCCTTTTTAGAAGAATATGCCATCGACTACCAAGAAGTTATTTCACGCCTTTATCGTTCCCAAGCACCCAATGCCTACCTCGCATCTTTTGCTCCGTTTTGTCATCATCATTTTGCACATGCCTACTGCACCTCGCTTGTGATGAATGGAATTAACTTGTTTTTAAATCGATTTATCGATCCGGCCATCCTTCCCGAAGGAAGTAAGATTCACTTTGCCGGATCGGTGGCTTTTGCGTTTCAGGAGCAAATTCGTGAGCAGCTCGATACCCGAAAACTAAGCATGGGAAATGTTGTTTCTAGACCATTGGAAGCTTTGTTATCGTTCCATTTGGACCAAGCATGATCGATTTTCATCACCCACAATTCAAACACTATGCTCCCAACGATTTGCAGGGGGTTGCCGATGATTTACGTCAGTTCATTATTGATCGCGTCTCTCAACAAGGAGGTCATTTTGCCGCTAATTTGGGAGTTATCGAACTCACAGTTGCCCTTCATTATTTTCTGAATTTACCCCAAGATCACCTGATTTGGGATGTTGGTCACCAGGCCTATGCCCACAAAATTCTATCCGACCGAAAAGATCGATTCTTTTCCAACCGCAAAATGGGGGGTATTTCTGGATTTCCTAAGCGGTTGGAATCGGAGTATGATGCGTTTGGAGTGGGCCATTCTTCCACCTCCATTTCTGCAGCTTTGGGCATGGCCGAAGGACGAAGAATAAAAAACGATTCCCGCCGTATTGTAGCCGTTATTGGTGATGGAGCCCTCACGGCCGGACAAGCTTACGAGGCGCTCAATCATTTGGCTCATTTGCAATCACCCGTTTTGGTGGTGGTGAACGACAATCAAATATCCATCGATCCAACGGTTGGAATCACTTTATCCGCTGCTTTTTTTGAATCCTTGGGCTTGAATTACCTCGGTCCGATGGATGGACATTCCATTCCTGAAATTCTGGATTCCCTTAAAATTTGGGACGAAAACTATTCCGATCGCCCCTTGGTTTTGCATTTAAAAACGACCAAAGGAAAAGGTTTTTTACCCGCCGAGCAAGAACAAACACGGTGGCATGCGCCGGGTAAATTTGATAAAATAACAGGCACATTAGCGCCGAAAAGCACTACCGATTTGCCCACCTTTCAACAGGTTTTTGGCAAAACCATGGTTGAACTTGCCGAAAAATTCCCTCACTTAGTTTCCATTACACCTGCCATGACTTCGGGTTCGAATTTATTGGAATTTCAGGAGAAGTTCCCCGATCGTTTTTTCGATACGGGGATTACCGAGCAACATGCCGTAACCTTTGCAGCAGGGTTGGCTACCCAAGGAATTCGTCCTGTTTTGGCGATTTATTCCACGTTTTTGCAGCGAGGGTACGATCAATTGATTCACGATGTGGCCCTTCAACAATTACCGGTCATTTTTGCCATTGATCGGGCCGGTTTGGTAGGGGAGGATGGCCCCACCCACCATGGAGTATTTGATATTGCTGCATTGAATGCCATTCCTAACATGATTTTGGCAGCACCTTCCGATGGATTGGAGTTGAGGAACCTCCTTTTTTCGGCCTTGCAATGGGATCAACCCGTGGCCATTCGGTACCCGAGGTCAAGAATCCCTGCCGAGATTCCTACCGTTGCTAACTTTCAAAGTTTGCCATTGGGAAAAGCACGTAGAATTCAAACGGGAACTTCCGGTGTTGCTGTTTTGGTGTATGGTGCATTTTTAGCTTCAGTTCTCCATGCCATCTCTTCGTTAGAAAGTGAAGTTACGGTGATTGACATGCGATTTGCAAAACCCTTGGACGATGTTCTTTTGGAAGAAGTTTCAAAGGAGGCCCCCATTTGGGTAACTGTAGAAGACGGCACATTGAATGGGGGCTTTGGGTCCATCGTTCAGCAATGGGTTTCCAACCGTGGTAAGATGAATCAGGTTTTTACCTTAGGCGTTCCGGATCAATTTATTGAACACGGAAAATTAGAAGAATTACACCAACTTCTCGGTTTGGATACCGAAGGTTTTTCCCGATATTTCAAACAACTTTTTGGAGAAAATGATGAAAGCGACCTTAACCTTATGGAATAAAAATTGCGTAGTAGATTTTTCTGCTCCTCTTTCCATCCATTTACCTCTCAACTTCGAAGCGGCTAACCCGCAATGTTTCTACATTGAACAACCTACGTTCGCCCCTTTGCGGGTTGGTTCGTACGTGGGGTCCGTTGCCGAGGGTGGTTCCTGCAATTGTGAAGTTTTAACCTTAACGCCCCATGGCCAAGGTACACATACCGAATGTGTTGGGCACCTTACTCCTGAACGTCGTTTCATTCGTGATTCTCTTACAAAATCTCACTTTACGGCCGATGTAATTTCGGTAACTCCAGAGATTTTGCACGACGATATTCCGGGATCAACGTCCAAAAAGGGCGATCGCATCATTACCAAAAACGTTTTGGAACAAGTGCTTTGGTCGGAAGCTTCCGAGGCGATTGTTATTCGAACCCTACCCAATAACGATTCCAAACGTACAGCGAATTATTCCGGAAATAATCCTACTTATTTTTCTCCGGGTGCAACCGAATATTTGCGGGAAAAGGGGTATTCGCACTTGCTTTGCGATACGCCTTCGGTCGATCGGGAAGAAGACGCTGGTTTGTTACTAGCCCATAAAGCATGGTGGAATTATCCGTATGCCCCGAGAATGCATGCCACCATTACCGAATTAATTTTCGTGCCCGCCGAAGTAGAAGATGGGCGGTATTTATTGGAAATGTGTGTGGCACCTTTGGCCAGCGATGCATCTCCAAGTTCCATTTTTCTTTATGCCATCGAGTCATGAAAAAAGTTCTCATTGCTTGCTTCCTTTTTGGTTCAATTTCTGGATTTGCACAAAAAATAGATTTTAAAATTCCCGTTTATCAATCGTTTCAACAAAAGAATAATTGGCAGAAGTTAGGGGTGTGCGCTATTGCAGCTGCCCCATCTTTTTTACTCGATCGATCGGTGAATGGTTTCATGCAAAGAAATCAAAAAGATTGGTTGGAATTCACTGAACGCAATCTAGTTGAACCCTTTGGAAATAAATACACAATTTCTCTGATGGGCGGCTCCATTCTTTTGGGTTATGCTTTGAAAAATGAAAAGTTGGTTGACAT
This sequence comes from Bacteroidota bacterium, assembly GCA_027488715.1. Classification (GTDB taxonomy): domain Bacteria; phylum Bacteroidota; class Bacteroidia; order UBA7662; family CANHCV01; genus CANHCV01. Next base: position 5,332 of record JAIYBD010000108.1, read on the forward strand.
GGGAACGATTGGCTTAGCATCGGGCGTTGTGGCCTCCATTCTTACTCAAATACCGAAACAAGGATTTCACCGGCAAAGACCGTACACAACCGCCAATGATCCATGGCTTTGGTGGGGACCCTTCAACAACGGGAAAGAAAAGTTGAGTTGGGAATCGGTGAAAAACGGATTTTTTCATTCCGAAAATCAGTCGTTCTGTTCTGGACATACCAGCTTCGCCTTTGCCTCAGCTGCTGCGGTTGCCCATCGCTTTCCCGATCAAAAAGGGGTTCAAATTGCTGCGTATGGCGTGGCCTCTATGGTGGGTTTATCTCGGGTTTACCAAGGTTATCACTGGACCAGCGATGTATTGTACGGAGCGATGTTGGGCCTCGCATCCAACTGGATCGTAGAGAAACGCTGGAAGGAGGCCCAAAAATCATTTTCCAAACGCGATTACATTTGGTATTCGGAAATCGTCAATCAATAAAACATCAACCCGTAAAGAGGGGTTGCGAAAAGCGGTGCTGCTAATAAGGCCAAGCAAATCAATCCCAATACCACCATGTTCAAACGGGGCATGGAAGGAACTTCTTCTTCCGAAACGGCTGGAGAGAAAAACATGGCGATGATGATTCGGAAGTAGTAGTAAATGCTGATAACAGAGTTCACGGCAGCCACAATAACCAACCACCAGAATCCGCCGTCTTTCGACATGGAGGAATGTTTGAATACTTCGTCAAAAATGAAGTATTTACCGAAGAAGCCCGACAATGGTGGTAAACCAGCCATGGAAAGCATAGCAACCGCCATTAATCCGGCCATTACAGGATGCTTTTTTGCCAAGCCATTGAACGCCGTGAAATCGTGTTTTCCCGTATGACCAGCCACCCAATTCATCCCAATCATTAAAACTAACGTGGAGAGGGTGTAAGCCAATAAATAAAACAACAAGGTTGGAATGATGATGGGATCGTTGATGGTAATGCCCAACATCAAATAACCGGCGTGGCTGATGGAGGAATAGGCCAATGTCCTTTTGAAACTCATCTGTTTGAGGGCAGAGAAGTTTCCGACGATTAAGCTGAGTCCCGCCATGATGGCGAACGTCATTTCCCATTGTTTGTTTAAGAAACCGATGCTCAACAAAAAGATGGAGATCGCAACAATACCGGCGGTCTTTACGATCGTCGCCATGAATGCAGTAACTAAATCAGGCGCCCCTTCGTATACGTCAGCACTCCAAAAATGGAAGGGCGCCGCTGCAATTTTAAAAGCCATACCAAACATCATCATGAAAACACCCATGTTGAACATGGTGAGTCCTCCTCCAGAATACAATTGGTAATTGATGATATTGTTGGCTTTGGATCCACCAATAACAAAACTTCCCGATGCACCGTATACCAAAGCGATCCCGAAAAGGAGAATTCCGGTGGCGAAGGCACCTTGTAAAAAATACTTCAACGATGATTCGTTGGAAGCCAAATTTTCTTTGTCGGAACCCGCCAAAACGTACAGAGGAATGGATAAAATTTCCACACCTAAAAACAACATCAATAAGTTAGAATACGAGAAAAGAATCAATGCACCGCAAAGCGAGAAAAGCATCAATGCATACACGTCTCCCCGATTTTTGCCGGCATAGGACACCGAATATTCCGAAAGTCCGATGAGAATCAATCCGATTAAAATGGTTAATCCTGAAAAAATGGTAGAGGCATGCGTGAAGTACAACATCTCGGAGGTGTCTTCGTATGGATTTGAATAATCGTAGAAGCAAACTCCCAAGGCAACAGCCAAACCTAAAGTGGCTACTGGACGAGCCCATTTGGTATTGACCAAATTGACGAACAAGGTGATGATGGCGGTCAGTAAAATGGTAACTAAGGCAATCATGGTTGTACTTTGATGGAGTTGAACAAGGAAAGAAGGTTGGAAACTGATCTTTCAGTTAAACCGAAGAAAGGATCGGGATTCAATCCAATCCACAAAACGAAAAAGCAAAGCGTACCTAAGCCTAAACCCTCGGCCCATGTTAGGGGCGTGAATTTTTTATTTTGTGCATTCGATGGGCCGAATAAGCTAAACTGAACCATTCTCAATAAATAAACGGCACAGAAAATAATCGTCAAACCCGCAATTACACCCAACGTAGCATTGGAGTCAAACACCGATTTTAAGAGGATGAATTCTCCTACGAATCCATTGGTTAACGGAACCGCAACCGAACCCATCACAAGAATGAGCGTCATCACCGCGAACACCGGAGACACTTTGGCAATACCAGAAAGCAGCGTTAGTTCGCGGGTTTCCATCCTCCGTTCAATAACATCAATCACAAAGAATAAGCCGATGGCCGTAATTCCGTGATTCAACATTTGAATGATGGCACCTTGAATTCCTTCCAACGACTGAGTGAAAATTCCGGCAGCGATCAATCCAACGTGGGCCATCGAGCTAAACGCCACCAACCGTTTCATGTCGTTCTGCTTAATAGCAATGATAGAACCGTAAACGATTCCGATGACTGCTAAAACGGAAAGTAAATGCATCATGTTTTCTCCAACATGAGGGACCAAGGGCAAAGCCCATTTGATGAACCCGAACAATCCCATCTTCAACATGATACCGCTTAATAGCATGGTTCCTCCAGCTGGAGCAACGGCATAGGTATCGGGTTGCCAGGTATGAAAGGGGAAAAGGGGTAATTTAATGGCGAATGCCAAGGCAAATCCAAGGAACGCCCAAAAAGCAATGTTGGATGGGATTTGCGACTGAACCAAACTCATCCATGCGAATCCGTTGGTGCTGCTGCCATACGATTTCCATAACAACAAGCCGATCAACATAAAGATGGATCCAAAGAAGGTGTAAATAAAGAATTTGAGGGTGATTCGGTTTTTGTTTTCACCTCCCCAAAGGGCTGAGATGAAGTAAATGGGAATCAACGCTAATTCCCAGAAAACGTAAAACAGAATGCCATCTTGGGCCAAGAAAACTCCAACAAGCGCTGCTTGCATCAATAACGCAAGGCCCAAGTACAAAGGAGATTTTCCGTAGTTGCGATCCCAAGAAGCCAATACGATGATGGGCAAAGCTAAATTGGTCAACAAAACCATCATGAGTGAAATGCCATCGTAACCCAATGTAAATCGGATTCCAGCAAATTTCAACCACTCCATGTCGACTATATTCACGGTGCTGCCATCCATGGCATAACCACTGATCATGGAAATGGTCCAGCCCAACGAAACTAGAGTAGATGCCAAAGCCAACCAGCTGGCGGTGCGTCCTTTTACAAAGAATTGAACCGCTGCAAAGAATAAAGGAATAAGAATAAGTTCCACGTTACAGCACGAATTTAAAAACCAACAAGAAGAAAATGCCAAGCACCATGTATAACAAGTAATACTCAACGTTTCCGTTTTGAATTCTGCGAAGAGCATTACCTGCAACTTCTACACTTTTTCCGATAAAATTAACGGAACCGTCAATGATACCTCGATCGATGATGTTGTAACCTAAATTGGAAATGGCCTCGATCGGCTTTTGCACCACGGATTGATACAATTCATCGATGTAAAATTTGTTGTTCATCCACTTTTGGATTCCCGTTAATTGATTGTCTTCTGCTGCCGTGGATTTCTTGGATACGTACACCACGTAGGTGGAAACCAATATGATCAAGGCCAAGGCTGAAGCTACCCCCATCAACATCCATTCGGTTGAATGATCCAAATGATGTCCACCCGAAGCATCAGTCACCACCGAATTCAACCAAGCATGCAAGTGCTCTGATCCTTCAGAAATGAAAGCCGGAACGTTGAGAAATCCGCCAGCCAAGGAAAGAACCGCCAAAACCATCAATGGTAAAGTCATGGAAATGGGACTTTCGTGCAAGTGGTGTTCTTGGTCGTGGGTTCCTCGGAAAGATCCGTGGAAGGTAAGGAAAAACATGCGGAGCATGTAAAACGCGGTAATGGCAGAAGCCAATAGCAACAAACCCCACATGATCGGGCTATGTTCGTACACTTTGGCTAAAATTTCATCTTTGGAAAAGAACCCGGAAGTGAGTGGGAATCCGATGATGGCCAATGTTCCAACGAGGAACGTGAGGTGTGTAATTTTCAATTTCTTCGCCAAACCACCCATTTTGCGGATGTCTTGTTCTCCACCCATGGCGTGAATCACGCTTCCTGAACCCAGGAACATGAGCGCTTTGAAGAATGCGTGGGTGGTTAAGTGGAACATGGCGGTGGAATACGCTCCCACGCCCAAGGCCACAAACATGAAACCCAATTGAGAAACGGTCGAATACGCCAACACCTTTTTGATGTCGTTCTGACGAATGGCGATGAGGCCGGCGAAAAGGGCAGTAGCTAATCCAACGTAACCAATGATTTCCAAAACTTCTGGAACCATGGAATACAAGGCCGATGAGCGAACAATCAAGTAAATCCCTGCCGTTACCATGGTAGCTGCGTGAATTAAGGCAGAAACCGGAGTTGGGCCGGCCATCGCGTCGGGTAACCACGTGTACAATGGAATTTGAGCACTTTTACCCGTAGCTCCAACAAACAATAGCAAACCAATGCAAGCTGCTTTTTCGGTGGAAAGTGTTGAGAGAGAAGCCATGACTTCTTTGTATTCCAAACTGCCAGCATGTTGCAATAACATGAATAATCCGAGCATCAATCCTAAATCGCCGATGCGATTCATCACGAATGCTTTTCGGGCCGCTTTTCCGTATTCCAAGTTTTGGTACCAAAAGCCAATGAGTAGGTAAGAACATAATCCTACGCCTTCCCATCCGAAGAACAACAACAAATAATTGCTTCCCATCACCAACAAAAGCATGCTGAATACAAACAGGTTGAGGTAAGCAAAGAATTTGTAAAATCCTTCATCTTCGTGCATGTAACCGATGGAATACAGATGAATTAAGGACCCGATACCGGTAATGATCAACATCATCTGGGTTGATAAGGGGTCGGCTAGGAATGCGATGTCGAATTTCAAGCCCGCAATTTGCATCCAGGTGAAAGCGGTTTGTGAAAGGGCTTGTCCGCTCTCACGTACTTCGAGGAACGCGAATAAACTGAGGAGGAATGAACCGAAAACGGCCAGCGTTCCCAAGGTTCCAACCAGATTTTTTGGTAGTTTTTTTCCTAAAATACCATTGATCAAGAAACCAATCAGCGGCAATAATGGAATAAGAATTAAATATTGATCCATGCTCGATTAGTTCTTTAATTGATCCAACAAACTCACATCGGTGCTGCGCGTATTTCGGTACACCATCACCAAAATGGCTAATCCAACGGCTACTTCTGCCGCCGCAACGACCATGATAAAAAATACGAAAAGCTGTCCGGCGGAATCTTTGTGGTGACTTGAAAAGGCTACCATCAATAAATTAACGGCATTCAACATCAATTCAACGCACATCAAAACCACGATGGCATTTCGTCGAATCAATACTCCGGCAACCCCAATCACAAAAAGGGTCGTAGCGAGAATAATATAGTGTTCGGCTGTTACTTCGGTTATCATGATTTTGATTCTTTAGGGGTTCTTTTGCCCAACAATACGGCTCCAACCATTCCTGCAAGGAATAGGATAGAGCTGATTTCAAAGGGTACCAAATAATCGGTAAACAATACTTTTCCCAAGTGCTTCACCAAACCAATTTCTTGAATATTGGCCACATTACGATCACCCATCGTTGCGTCGATCACCATGCCAGCGCTGAATACCAAACTCAATAATCCAGCAGAAGCCGAAGCAATCACTCGGAAACGATTTGATTTTTGAGGTTCAGTGTCGGCACTCAAGTTCAACAACATCAAAACAAAGAGGAATAAAACCATGATGGCACCGGCGTAAACAATGATTTGTACCACAAACAAGAATTGGGCGTTCATCAATAAATACAAACCAGCGATGGAAAAAAAGGTAACGATAAGGGCTAAAACCGAGTGAACTGGATTTTTTGCAAACACCACGAACATGGCACTAACTACGGCGATGATCGCTAAAGTTAAAAAGATCGTAGGACTCATTACTTAGCTAAATTTTTGTGCGCCTGACGAGTCGTAATGTCGGTGCGATGGTTAACATCTTCTACCAATTTATCTTTTCCATAAATGAAATTCGAACGATCGTAATTGGCAGGGGTAATTTCCGTGGTTAGGAAAATGGCTTCTTTGGGACAAGCTTCTTCGCACATTCCGCAGAAAATGCATCGAAGCATGTTGATCTCGTACGTTTCGGCGTATTTCTCTTCCCGATAAAGTTTTTCTTCTCCTTTTTCACGTTCTGCAGCAACCATGGTGATGGCTTCTGCCGGACAAGCAACGGCGCAAAGGCCACAAGCAGTGCAGCGTTCTGCACCATTTTCATCGCGCTTCAAAACATGCTTTCCACGGAAAACATCGCTGAATGGACGAACTTCTTCGGGATAACGAACGGTGGCTTGCTTCTTGAAAAAGTGACTCATGGTGGTTTTTAATCCACCCAAAACAGCAGGAAGATAAATCTTCTCTGAAAACGTCATTTCTTTGTTTACGACCTGTTTTGCTCGATTGGTAAGCGGTTTCATATTTCTAATCTCGCTTTATTGATTGAACAAAATAACCGCTCCTGTTACCAACATATTGGCTAAGGCTAGCGGGATTAACATCTTCCATCCCAAATGCATGAGTTGATCGTAACGAAAACGTGGAAGAGTCCAACGAATCCACATGAACAAGAAGATGAAGAAAAAGATTTTACCGAAAAGCACCGCTGTTCCAATTAGTCCTTGAACTGTTGGATCAGTAATCATATCCATGAACGGATAGTTATAACCCCCGAAATACAAGGAAGAAATGATGGCGCAACTGATGAACATGTTGATGTACTCGGCAAACAAGAAAAATCCAAGTTTCATGGAGGAATACTCGGTGTGGTAACCCCCAATCAATTCACTTTCGCATTCCGCTAGGTCAAATGGAGCTCGATTGCATTCCGCCAAGGCTGAAACCAAAAAGATGATGAATCCAAGTGGTTGGTAAAAAACATTCCAATTCATGCCATGTTGCTGGGCAACAATATCTTTTAAACTTAGCGAGCCCGACATCATCACGATAGCAATGATGCTTAATCCCATGGCCAATTCGTAAGAGATCATTTGGGAACTCGCACGAATGGCTCCAAAAAGCGAATATTTGTTGTTCGATGCCCAACCTCCGATCATGATTCCGTAAACCCCAATGGAAACAACTCCCATGATAAACAAAATCCCAACGTTGATATCAGCGATTTGAAAATCAAAGGTTTCTCCAAAAAGAGTGATTTGTGGACCCCAAGGAATGATACTTCCGGTGAGAAGAGCCGTGAACATGGCGATGCCAGGACCTAAAATGAATAATGATTTAGCTGAATTTTGAGGGATGAAATCTTCTTTAAAGAACATTTTTCCGGCATCGGCTAAGGGTTGTAAAATCCCAAACGGACCGGCGCGGTCTGGTCCGAGACGATCTTGCAGAAATGCAGCCACCTTGCGCTCGAAATAGGTGAGGTAAGTGGCGATGAGCAAGGTGATTCCGAAGATGGTTAAAACCATCAAGGACTTGATAATCAGGTAAGTCGTATCTACATTCATGTCCGTTATTCGATGATTTTGTTGGTGAGATACTGAGTTTCTTTGGGTGCTGCCAATTCATAATGGTTCATACCGATAACCGAATGACGATCAATATGGCGTGGACCTTCGATGGTCCAATCGGAAAGACTCTTTTTATCAAATCGGCAAGTATTGCAAATGAATTCTTCTACTTCTCCGTAAGCGTCTTTGCGGCCGGTAACACGTAATACATCATTTCCTGCTACCCAAACGGCCGTTTTACCGGAACACTTATCGCAATCGCGATGAGCATCCATCGGTTTGGTAAACCAAACGCGACTTTTGAATCGGAAAGTTTTGTCGGTTAATGCCCCTACTGGACAAACATCGATGATGTTTCCGTAGAAATCACCATCAATAGCTTGTTGGATGTAGGTTGAAATTTCGGCGTGGTCTCCGCGATTGATAACGCCGTGCACTCGTCCGTTGGTTAATTGCTCAGCTGCAAACACGCATCGGTAGCATAAAATGCATCGGTTCATGTGCAGCTGAATGTATGGGCCAATGTCGATGCGCTCGAACGTTCTGCGGTCTTCTTCGTAACGGGTATGCGCACCGCCGTGTTCGAAACCTAGATCTTGGAGATGACATTCTCCCGCTTGATCGCAAACAGGGCAATCGAGGGGGTGATTGATCAACAAAAACTCAACGACGCCTTTGCGGGCTTCTAAAACTTCGGGAGAAGTGGTGTTGAGAACTTCCATGCCGTCCATCACCGTAGTGGAGCACGATGGTACCAATTTGGGCATGGGGCGGGGATCTTTTTCGGAACCCTTACTCACTTTTACCAAGCAAGTTCTACATTTTCCACCCGACCCTTTTAATTTGCTGTAATAGCACATCGCCGGAGGAACAATGTTGCCTCCAACCTGACGTGCAGCGTTCAAAATGGTGGTTCCTTCCGGAACTTCGATCTGAACTCCGTCGATGGTGACCTTCAATAAAGGTTTTTCGTCCGACATATTTTTCGTTTTCTAAGTAACACTACCGATGGGTTTCGGTTTTCATAAAAATTTGCCAAAGATAACGAGAAACGGATAAAAGGCGCAAACCTTTTACACGAAAAGAACCAACAATGCGCCAACGAGTGACGCACCAATTTTCCAGATGCTAAACTTGTGATGTTCGGTGCTTTCAAAAAGAATGGTTGAGCCAATATGTAGGAGCATTCCCGACGCTAAAGCTGTCATTTGAAGGCTTGAAAGCGAATAATTGCCCAATTCATTTTGAATGAATTTTCCGAGCAATGCGCCGGCTGGTGTCATCATGGTGTACCACAACAAGAGCGCAAAAATCCATTTTTTTCCTAAATCAGTTTGTGAAAGCACGGCTACCAAAGCGATGGAGGTTGGAATTTTATGAACTACAACGGCTAAAAATAGGGGGTTGTGGAATAATTCCCCCATGGAATTGGCTTGAATTGCCGAGATGGGAAGTCCTTCCAATAACGAATGAATGGACAAACTGGAGAGCAAACCGATGGCCGTTGCCCATCCTTTTTTATGGTAATGGGAGTGGTCGTGACCATGATCATGTCCATCGGGTAAATCGAGATGCAAATGACCGTGTTCTACTCCTTCTGAAAATTTCTCTAAAATTAATTGAATGAAAAAGCCGATGACAATGAATATTCCTGCTTGGGCATGAGCTTCAAACACTTCTGGGAACAAATGAAGCATGACCGTTCCGAAAAGAAATCCACCGCTGATGGTGAGTAAGAAACGAACAACGTGGGCTTGTTTCCGATGAAGGAAAATGGAAAATGAGCCCGACAAAAAGGGTAAAGCAATTAAAAAGAAATATTCCATGAATAGCGTTTCGATAGGAAAAACATAACCCGAACGACCAACCAACTTAAAAAAGTTCCCCAGATCGCTCCAGCCAAAACATCGGTGAAGTAATGAACGCCAACGTACATTTGGCTGAAAGCAATCATGCCGGCCCAAAAGAACCAAAGGAAAGATTTTTTAACGAAATGAAAGAAAAAATAGGCCAATGCGAAATGATTGGTGGCATGCGAGGAAGGGAAAGAAAAACCGTTTCCGCAGGCCACCAAGGGGTTTAATACAAGTCCACTTTCTTGGCACGGACGAAGTCGACCGACCCAAGGTTTAATGATGCTTGCCGAAGTGTAATCGGTTAGTGCAAACAATACCAAGGCGCCTAAAAACAACGGCCAGAAAGATTGATTTTTGTTCCTTATCCAAAAAATAAGAATTCCCACGTACAAGGGCGCCCAAACCCATGATTTCCTTCCCCAAATGCACAAGAAATCGAGAACAGGATTGGAAAGTTGTTCTTGAAAAAAATGAAGCAGAGAAGTGTCGAGGGTCATCCTATTTTTTTCCAAATTGAAATTTGACGGGGACTGTGAGGTTCATCCATGGGATTCAGTTGGTAGTCGCCGAAAATCTCTATCCTTTCAAATAAACCATCGCACATGGCTTCCAAATCTTCTGGAGTGAAAAGGTAAACACGTTCGGTAAATTCCATCGGATTTCCATCGATTTCCCAACGAATGTTTTTACAAAGAAAATTCTCTTCGTCAACGAATCGATCAATATGAAAGGTCGTATGCTCTCGAACTACAGCTTCTTTTTCTTTCAGATTTCGTAGAACACCCGAAGGATTGAGAAAATCGTGGATGAAATATCCGCCAGGTTGAAGGGCATCGTGAATTTGTTCCAAAACCAAGGCATTTTCTTCGGGTTCGTCGAAGTAACCAAAACTGGTAAAAAGATTGAAAACGAAATCGAATTCTTCCGTCCCGAGATCGGCTCGCATGTCGCGCACCTCGTAATGAATGGATTCTGGTCCCATTTTTTTCGCTTCTTTGATGGAATGGGGCGAAAGATCGAAACCGGTCACTTGGAATCCTTGTTCGACTAGCCATCGGCTGTGTCGACCTTTTCCGCAACATAAATCGAGGGCTTTTTTGTTTTGAAAAGGAGGCAATGCGAGGGCAAGATTTTTCAAAAATTGTTGGGCCTCCTCATCATTTCGGTGATTGTAGAGGAGGTGGTAGTATTCGGAGTCGAACCAAGAAGCAAACCAACTCATTTGAACATAAATTTGATGGTCACGGGTAGGTGATCGGAATATCCACCCAAATATTTGGGACCTACATAAGTTCGGAAAGGATTCCCTTTGTATTTGCCTTCTTGTTCGAGAAGAAAAGGTAGTTTTTCCGCTTTCGCTACCGGGTTTTCAAAGTTCCAAGCACGATTGTAGAGGATTTGATCGAGTTTACTCCATTCCTTTTGGTAATGGTGGGTACCTTCTTCTTTGGGCCATGCTTCCATGGCGTTAGTAAGGTGGGTTGATTTTTTAACCAATTGCATGGAAACATCGGAAGGCTCATCGTTAAAATCGCCCATGGCGATGATTTGTGCCGAAGGGTTGGCCCGCTCGAGCGAGTCGGCCAAAAAGGCCAACAACTTCGCGGTGGCCAACCTGCGAGGGGCCGATTGTTCCGTTCCTCCACTACGCGATGGCCAGTGATTTTCCATCGCATATACCATTCCTTTTTTC
>JAIYBD010000120.1 GCA_027488715.1 Bacteroidota bacterium
CAGCAGTAAGAGCACGGTTGTAGATGGCAATGTCGTCGATTTTTCCACCCCAACCGTCATATGCTCCCACAGATTTTCTACCTACATTCCATTCTGCGCCATTTTTTCCAAATGACCAATCTGTGATTACTGAACTTGGGGTTGAAATATTTTGATTGGCTAGTAATCCATTTATGTAAAATTTAGAAATGCCAGTTGAACAATCAGAAGTAAAAACCAAATGCACCCAACTTTCAGTTGGTGTTGAAGAGGTTGGACTTAAACCACATCCAAAAAAACATTTATAGCTTGATGATAATCTATCTGCAATAATTCCATTTTCACCTCTCCCAATGACACGTGGGTAATCAGATAAAGGGCTATTGGTTTTCCATACCCAAACTGAAATACTCATTTCACTAATAAACAGATTATCATTAATAGGTAATCTTATATAGGTATTGCTTCCAAAACCTGAGGTATTGTTGTTCCACTCGAATGCTGATGATGATAAACCATTTCTATCATTAACAGATTGTAAGTTTCCAAAAATACTTCCATTTCTGCCGTTCCCGCTTTCGTCGTTGGCGTTGCCGTTGAACGGCCACCAGCCTACCAGTCCGTTGGTAGGGACGTAACTCGGGATTTGCGCTTGGGCCATCAGGCCGAAGCAAAGGAGGGTGAGGGTGAGAAGGTTTTTCATCGGTCTGTATTTGAAAGCACGAAAATGCAAGCAAATATAAACACGATTTAACGTTTAAAAATCATTCATTAAAAATGAAATAGCGATTTTGTTTTTAAAAATCAATGAGCAGGATTTTCTGCCAAAAAAGGACGTTGCCGTCATCAAAAAAAATATTTTGAATGCCTCAAGAGTTAATAGGCCTTACTGTTTAGAATCAGTAACTTCAAGAATGGAAATTGATTTCTGAAGAACGAGGGAATTGGGAATGGTAATCACTTCTCCCTCCTTTGTTTTTAAGTGAATAAAAAAATACGTAAGGTCGGTCACCTCCCCTTCAAAAGGATAATCTTTATCCAACAGTTTTAACGTGTCGCCAATTTTTAAAGGGTGATTAAAAAACAACAACAAGCTGGAAGTAATATTGGAAAGCAACGACCATTGCGCAAAAAAGGCGATTCCCAACGCAGTAATTACCGTTCCAACAAAAACGGCAATTTCACTCTGATTAAGCCCCCAAATGGCCGAAAGAATGATCGTTGATGTAATGAATGAGAGAAGATTCAAAACTTTGATGATCATTTTTCTTCTTCCACGCTGCAAATGAGTGTGCTTCAACGAATTGTTTACGATGGTTTTAATGAAGTAATAAACCAAAGCATAAACACCAATTACAATAAGGGTTTCAATGATTTGAATTTTATACAAGGCCATATACGTAGGTTTGATCCATGAGAGTGTTGTGCAAAGATATAGAAACGAAAAGGCCGATAAAAAAAAGGCCGGCAATAAAAAAAGGTTGCCACGTAGGTCAGCCTCAACGCGGGTCGGCCTCAACAATTTTAATGGTCGGTGGTTATACGATCTATCAACTTAAATCTTTGCAGATGTTCCACCACGGTAACAAACAACTTTTCGTGACCGCTGGAATTGGGGTGAAGACCATCGTCCAAATCACTCATCTCCAATAGATCCAAGGTTGGAATAAAGGGAACGTTACAAGACTCGACCACCGTTTGAATCGCGTTGTTGTATTCCACCAAGGTATCGTTGTGGTAAATCTTATGTTTTTCAACAGAAAAAATCGGATTAATCCGCTCTTCATCAATTTGAGTTAATCCAACCACCACAACCTGAGGCGTAAATTTCTTCGCCATTCCAATGAGCAACTCAAAGTTTCGAACCGTTTCATCCTTCTCAACCCGCATTTTTTGCGAATCCAACAAAAATTGGGAATCGTTGCATCCAATCGAAATCAAAATAAGATCAGGTTTTCGGGTGATGCACTCTCCTTCCATCCTGTGCAATAAATCTGTGCTTGATTCCCCAATGATCCCTAAATTGCTAACGAGATAGCCTTGAGGCATTAAAAACTTTTTCATGCGCTCGCACCATCCTGCCTCCTGAAAATCGTTCAAGCCGCTCGTAATACTCGCTCCAAAAACACAAATACTTTTCATGAATTAATATCATTGATGATGGACAAACAAAGGATGAAAAAACCCCTTTAAAACCGTAAACAAAGGTAATTCCAAAATCGGATTTACTTTTACCAATTAATAAGCCACCAATTAATAGGCCGATAAAAAAAGGCTGACACGTAGGTCAGCCTCAACAGGTCAGCCTCAACAAAAAGGCCGACACGTAGATCGGCCTCTCCTATTTACCTTTGTGGCATGAAAAACCTGATATTCCTTTTCATCATCGGAGCAACTTTTGCCGCCTGCGAAAGAAAAACTTCGGCCTCCTCAACAGAAAACAACCCCTTCCCTCAAGGAAAATGGATCGACCTCACCTACACCATCGATTCCACAACCTTGTACTGGCCGAATAACGCCACCGGATTTGAGCACATCGTCGATTTTCAAGGAATAACGCCCAAAGGATTTTATTACACCTCGTACAAAATGTGTACGCCTGAACACGGTGGAACCCACATCGATGCGCCCATCCACTTCGCGGAAGGAAAATGGACCGTTGACGAAATTCCATTGTCCCAAACAACCGGAGAAGGCGTGGTGATCGATGTGTCTCAAAAAGCGTTGCAAAATCGCGATTACCAGATCACTTCAGAAGATATTTTGAATTGGGAAAAGGAACATGGAAAAATTCCCACCGATGCCATCGTTTTCTTTAAAACCGGATACGGAAAATTCTACCCCAACCGAAAAGAATACTTCGGAACCGACCTCAAAGGAGAGGCCGCCATCCCCCAACTCCATTTTCCTGGAATCGCTCCAGAGGCGGCCCAATGGATCGTAGATCACCGAAAAATCAAAGCCTTCGGCCTCGATGTGGCCAGCATGGATTATGGCCAATCCACCGATTTTAAAACCCACCAAATCATGCTAGGTCATCAAATTCCCGGATTTGAAAACGTGGCTCACCTCGATCAGCTTCCCACCAAAGGATTCTACGTGGTGGCCCTTCCCATGAAAATTGGCAAAGGTTCCGGTGCCCCACTCCGACTCGCAGCGTTTGTTAAATCGTAATCCGTGAATCTTCCTTCCCACATTCAACAGCATTTTTCTCAAATTCCCGAATTTGATCTTGAAGCATTTGAATCGCTGGAAGCTGGGAATTTTCCAACAATCATTCGATTAAATCCGGGAAAACTAAACGCCTCCCCTTACCAAGGTTTCAATATTCAGCACGAAGCATCCGCTTTCGTGTTAAACGAGCGTCCGAATTTTGGGAACGATCCTCTTTGGCATGCCGGCGCGTACTACGTCCAAGAATCGGCTTCCATGCTGGCCGGAGCCATTGCACAACAGGTGCTTTCTCATCATACCCAACCGCTTGTTTTGGACCTTTGCGCAGCTCCGGGTGGGAAATCAACCCACCTCGCTTCCGTTATTCATCCGCACGGTTTTTTGGTTGCCAACGAAGTCATTCAATCTCGCCACAGCATTCTCAAAGAAAACCTGAAAAAATGGGGCTCCGATGCTGTTGCTACCACCCAACGGGATCCCGAATGGTTTGGAGAACAAACACCTCATGCGTTCGATTTCATTTTGGTAGATGCGCCTTGCTCGGGCGAAGGATTATTCCGGCGAGACCCCAAGGCGATGGAAGAGTGGAGCGAAGCCAACGTTAACCTGTGTTCTGCCCGTCAGAAACGCATCGTGATGGATGTTTGGGGAGCTTTAAAACCGGGTGGATTCCTGGTTTATTCGACTTGCACTTTCAATCGATCGGAAAACGAAGACAATGTAGCTTTTTTTGCTGAAGAAACCGGTGCGGTCGTGGTTACTTCCCAATTCGAGTTCCTTGCACCGGAGAGAATCAACGCCGAAAAAACGGGTTTTCGTTTCACCCCGTATTCCGGACCTAATGAGGGATTTTTCTTGGCTGTTTTGCAAAAACCCGAGGAATCGTTGAAAAGCAAGAAAATGGGACCAGCGAAATGGACTGAAGTGAAGTCGGAAAAATTCCCTTCATTTCTATCCCAATTCAGCCTGAACGAAAGAAAAATCATCGAAACACCGGTTGGATGGGTGTCTGTACCTGCGGAATTTCTTCCACTCATCCATCACCTAAAGCCGAGCAGTTGGGGTGGCATTTTAGGTACAATGAAAGGAAAGGATTTCATTCCTGAAGAAACTTCGGCATTATTGCTGGGATTTCAACCCGAAAATGCCCTAGAGTTGGACCTTGAATGGGCGCTGAAATTCCTTCAAGGAGAAACCCAACTCCCCTTATCGGGAACCCAAGGGTGGAAAACCATCACGTACCAAAACGTTCCCTTGGGTTGGGTTAAAGAAATCGGCAACCGAATGAACAATTATTGGCCTAAAGGCTGGAGAAAACGTTAGTTTTCAGGACCAACCATCACCAATTTATACTTCGCATCCCCCAAATATTTCTTTCCAATCGCATTCACTTGCTCAAAAGTAAGTTTCTCCAAATTGGATAAAAACAGCTTTCGTTTTTCAAATTTATAGCGCAACGGATTGTAGAAAGACAGCAAGGCAGAAGGCGTTTCCAGGCTCAATACCTGGTTTTTGAACTTCATCACGCTCGCATCAAAATCGGATTTGGAGAAACCTTTGGTGGCCACATCGTCCATCACTTGATCTACGAGGGCGGCAGTGGCCTGAGCCTCTTTGGAACGAACCTGGGTTTTGATTTGAAAAATATGACTCACCGAAGTGGCGATGTACTGCGAGCCGATTCCGTAGGTTTTCCCTCCTTTTTCGCGAACCTCCCGAAACAACATGTCCGAAAAGATGTCGTTGGCAACGGTGAAAGCCAAGGCTTCTTCCGATTCTTGAGCGGGCGCATTGCCGGTGAATAGCAACATGGTTTGGTCGGCGCCCGTACGCGTAACCTTTTTCACTTCAACCGATTTGAACGCTGGTTGAGGTAGTTTAACCGTATTGCTTTGGGCATATTTTCCTTGCCAACTTCCCCAAACCGATTCTATCAAGGCTTTCGCCTGAGCCACATCAAATTTTCCGCAAAGCACCAAGGTTGATGTAGATGGAGCCACATTGAAGTCGTAAAATTCTCTCAATTTTTCAGGTGTGATTTGAGCGTATGCCTCGGCCGAAGGATAACGTCCAAAGGGATGGTCTTTCCCAAAAACCCACTCATCAGCACTTTTATCGGCTAATTCATCAATATCCATGCGATTGGGGTTATTGAACGTCGAAAGCTGATCGGTGTATTGCGATAAATACTCAGGATCGAATTTGGGTTGGGTAACGGTTTGGAAAAGGAGATCCATTCCTTGGTTCAATTCTCGAGTGAGGAATTCGGCTGTCCAAGTCGTAAAATCTGCGCCAGCGCTGGCCGAAATATTTGTTCCGAGTTTAAACAACGCTACTTTTTGATCGGTCGCCGAATACTTTACATTTCCCATCAGGGTCATGTTCGCAGCAATATCGGAGAATTCGGTTTGTTCCGGCGTTTCATTCTTTTCTCCCGAGTTAACCACCAATTGAACAGCAACGGCATCAATTTTTCCGTAATTCAGAAAAACCACTTTCAACCCGTTCTTTAAGGTGTACGTTTGGTATTCGGGAATGGGTTGCTGGGCCCAGCTCCATGCGGCAATGCTCCAAAAGAGGAGGCTTATTCCTAATTTTTTCATTCTTCTTTTGGTTTATAATTGATGAACCCCATTTTTCCAGGTCCGAAATACGCAGCAGCCACCCGTTGCAAATCGGCTTTGGTGACTTTCTTTTGCATTTCAAAATTGCGGTACATGGCCATGGGATCTTTGAATTGGAATTCGGAAGCACCGATTACATTAACAACATTTCCCAAGGTGTAATACTGCTGAACCATTCCTGCTTCCACGTTCGAAAAATAATCGGCGAGTTCTTGGTCTTCGGGTCCGTTTTCAATGAATTCGTTGATTTCGCGCTGCATCACTTTCTTCACTTTTACGTTTCCTGGGCCAGCGCGCATCAACAAATCAATGGTGGTGCGGCAGTCAAAAACCTCGCCTCCGTTATCGGTATTGAAAAGCCCAAAAATCAATTTTTGTTCGTCCACCAAGGTGCTTTGCACCCGAGAAGTGGGATTGTTAAAAAGCAAAGAGGCGCAAACGTTGAAGGCCGCATAATCGGGATTACTATACCCTGGGCGATTCGCGATGAAGGAATAAATCTGAAGGGGAACGTCCAAGGTTTTGGGTTCTTCAAAAACGGGCATGCTTCCCAAACCATTCGGAGTTGGAGTTGGAGCAATAACAGAAGGTTTGGCATCTTTAAACGCTTTTTCTGCTAAAAGAAAGGCTGAATCTGCAGAGATGTCGCCACCAATCAACAAAAAGGCATTGTTCGGGGCGTAATACTTTTCGTGAAACGCCTGGCATTCTTGGGTGGTAAACTTCAAAATCTCTTCCAAATAACCAATAACGTCAACTTTATAGGGGTGACCCTCCGGGTAAAGTTGCTCATGCCGATCGCTTTGGTAGCGTTGAGCCCAGCTATTTCGCCCGTTTCTCAATTCTTCGCCCACCACTTCGCGTTCTACATCCAACACCTTTTGGTCGAGTATGAGGTTACTCATGCGATCGGCTTCCATCATCAAAACCTTTTCGGCGTACTGTTTTGGAATTTGTTGGAAATAAACCGTGCGATCGAAGGTGGTGTAAGCATTCACCTGTCCGCCCATTTTCTCAATTTCATGGATGTACACATCGCCTTCACCTTTGAAATTTTTGGATCCTCGGAACATCATGTGTTCAAACAAGTGAGCCATGCCGCGCTGTCCGGGAACTTCGTCCTTGCTTCCCACCCGGTACCACACTTGAATGTTCACCATGGGAATGTCGCGCTTTTCCACGGAAATCACTTTCAATCCATTGGAAAGGGTTTTGGTTTTTACCGGGTAGGGAAATGTTTGCCCAAATGAGGCAAGAGCACTACCCAAAAGGGTTAAAAAAAGAAAGGTCTTCATGATTTTTTAAACACTCGTTTTAGGATTTCGGTTGTTCGTTCCAAGGGATTATTTCGAATGGCGGCTTCTTTTTCGGCTACATATACGAACAAACCCGCCATGGCTTTATCGGTAACAAATCCGGGCAAATCGGTGGTTATAGGCGTTACCAGTGGAATTTTATTGTAGATGGACGCAATATCGGTCCAGTATTTGGTGGCATTCACTTGCTGAAGGGCTTTTTCAATTTCGGGTTGAAAAGCCAATCGAAGTTCGTTGGAGGTGGTTCGTTGAAGGTAATCGGTAGCTGCGCGATCGCTTCCTCGAAGAATGCCCATGGCATCTTTCAAGGTCATGCTTGTGATGGCTTTGATGAAGATGGGAGCCGCTTTTTTGCAGGCTTCTTCGGCTGCTCGGTTCATGGAAAGGGTGAAATCGTCGCACAATTTATTCATGCCCATGGACCGAAGTTTGGATTCAACTTTTTTCGCATCTTCCGGCCACAACAACTTGATGGCATCATTGCGGAAAAATCCGTCGGTGGCCGAAACTTTGGCCGCTGCGGCTTCGGCCCCCTTGGAAAGGGCTTCCTTGAGTCCGCGGCCAACTTCATCTTCGGTCAGCGGTTTTTCAACCGGAACCAAGGAGGAAATCTCTTTGGGTAGGGTAACTTTGGGTGGGGTAAATTTCTGTTGAGCGGTACAACCAACTGTTGTTCCAAGGAGAAGGAACCAAGCCAATTTTTTCATGTTCGAAAGTTATAGCACGAAAACGAGAAAAGCCCCCAGAAGGAGGGCTTTTCTAAAAAAAATTGAATCGTTTATTGCTTCATCCATTTGTGAATTTTCCCATTCACTTCAATCAAATACAATCCTGAAGGAAGATTTTCCATCGAAACATCCATTCGCTGAACATTTCCTGCCGAAATTTTCCTGATCATTTGCCCCGTGAGTTGATAGATTGAGATCGAGGAGATGGGTTGATCGGAAACAACGGAGAACACCTCGTTCCCGGGATTGGGGTAAATGGAAATTTGCGAGGTGAGATCTTGCTGGGCAGAAGGGCAGGAATTCAAGGCCATGGGCGTCGGAGTTCGAGCTGATAAAAATGGACCCGTTCCATCTGCGCAACGGGCCGTGCTGAGGTTCGCGAACATCTGACCGAAAACGGTAGAATCCAAGGTCGTGTTGTTGGCATTCACCAAAAGAATTCGTTCGCCAGCGGCATCGAGTTTGAAATTGGCGTGCAGGCCGCCTTGTTCGCTGTCTTCATCGCACCAAACCAACAGGCGGCCGTTGGCAGGGATAACTGTTTGCTTGGGGAACGACCATTTCTGGCGGTTTCCTAACGTATCGGATAAGAACAAACCCTCCATGGAAATGGGAGAAGACGTATTATTTTTCAATTCAATCCAATCTTCCAATTGTCCATCAAAATCGGTAATTCCGGTGGTGTTCCAAGATAAAAATTCATTCAAGGTAACATTTCCAGCGGTTACGGTAGGAAGGGTAGCATTGATCGAGTAGAATTCATATTCAGCACGAGCTGGAGAAAATGCTCCGATATCAGAAGTCAAATCTTCTGCATAGACATAATACTCCATTTTGGCTGAAGATACCGTGATGGTAGCTCCAAAAACCTTATCTCCGGCAGCACCATCATTGTGCTGACCATCGTCGTACATGGTTAATTTGGTAAACGCCTTCACTTGGTGATCTCGATAACCGAGAAAAACAAAGTTATTCGATGAAATATTGGGAATACTCGCCGTGATGGTTAATTGGGATAAAAAGGCGGGTGCGGGATTTGATGCCGCCACGGTAATTGCTGGTTTTTGACCTGTATACCAAGACTGAGTATTGAGGTAGGCCATGCGACCTGCCACCAAGGAGGTAATTCCAGATGTGCCACCACCGCCGGGTCCGCCGCCACCACCTCCAGGAATACTCGAGTTCAAATTGGTTCGGAAATTAGCGTAAGTGTAGAATTTATTCGGATCGGCTTGCACGCTAGAATCGATGATGGCCTGAATGGCAACACCTCTTCTTCCTACATTTCCAGTCATAAATTGTTCCTCGGCCATGGTTCTAAGGTGTGCTTGAAACATTCTGCGGTAGGTCGCGTTGGTAAACATTTTTGAAATGAGTGGATGCAGGGCGGAAGTACTGTTGGAATTAAACGGAAACGTTTTGGCTGTATTGGTATCCACCCTACCTGAAGGCGTATTATTGGCTTGGGTAAACCCGGCAAAACTCATGTTTAAATCCCAAACGATGGGAGTAAAACGATTTGATTCGGAACGATAGAGGTAATAATTCTGTCGGAAAGACCCGGAATAACTATCGAGATTGACAAATAGATTGTTAAAGGCCAGCATCCAAATGGAAGCATCTAAATCTAAAATTCTTTCGATATCGGCGTAGCGGTTGTTCAAGGTATCACAAAGGGCAATCAATTCTGGAAAACCTGTTCCTCGTTTAATTTCGTAGAAAGGAGTATACGAACTGGAATTGGTACCAAGGTACCGCAAATCGGGGCCGGAGTTGGAACTCACATTGGTTGGATTGCATTTCACCAAGGTACCGTGCGTGGATGAAAAATTCTTGGCCAACATGGGGTCTCCAATGTGTTCCGCATTGGAATAAAGCCCCATCCACGTCCCGTTCAAGTAAACTCTAGCATAATTACAACGGGGAGTTCTCATGTAATTGCCCAATAGTTCATAGCTTAACGCCTCGCGCAAAAAACTGGGATCAAAAAACCCATTCCCCAATTTGATATCCGTAATTCCTTGGTAATTCTGCCAAGTCTTAACATAATTCAATTCGATGTGCAAGGGGTTTTTTACGTTGGTTGCGCGATAAGAGCTATTCCCTTTGTACTTCACCCCAACACTGTCAAAAACAAGGCCATTGATGGTACAACTTTGAGCGATGATGTATCCTTCCGATCCAGCCTTTGCGGTATCCAAACGATAATCCCAATTGGTATAACCGAAGTTGATGGAGATGTTTTGAATGGACGTGATGTTGTAGAAATTTTGTCCAATTGTTGTTGAATAAAAAAGGATCAGCCCGAGTAAACCTAAAAATCGCATAAAATTTATTTTAGGTTAAAGATAGTAAATTGAAAAATGGTTGCAAATCAACCAGATGGAAGTTTATTGATTCTTCAGAAAGAAACGATCTACTGCCTTAAAAATGGAAGGATGAACGTGGGGATCAGAACCGTTATTGAGGTAGTGATTCAGACCAGAAAGATATTCCACCTTCCCCCTTGCGTTGGCCCATTCCCGAGCTATCGCAACGTCCCTATCGTTGATTTCAAAATCTTTATTTCCGTACATCGTAAGGGAAGGAACGCCGCATTTTTTATACTTTTTGTCGGAATTTTGAGCCAACTGCATTAACCCTTTCCAGTACTTCGGGAATTGACCGGCCACCAATTCACCCGAGTTAATTTTATTTTTCTCCACGTCAGAAAGCGTAGATTTCATGGATTTCAAGGCCTCTTCCATGGCCTCAGGATCTTTGTCGCCACAATGCTGAAAGGTAAATCGAATTTTACTTTCCAACGATTCCTCCAACGAACGAAACGGCATTCCATACGTAATCACGTAATCGATATCACTTCTTTTTTCCGACACCAGGTAGGATAACCAACCACCCGATCCAAATCCCCATAAGACGATCACATTGGAATCCACCCCGTCTTGGGATTTACAAAATTCAATGCCCTCGTGAATGGCCTTTAACTCGTCGGTGGGAAGCTTGTTGGTTTGATCTTCTTCCACAAAATTCACGGCATTTCGGTCGTACCGAAACACCGCAATTCCTTTTTCTGTGTAGTAATCGCTAATTTCTTTGGAAATGCGAATGCGCTTGCCTTCCAAGTCGGGATACAAGCACACCAATTCGGGATCTTTAATTTCGAGGGACTGATCTTTCCCTTGAAGCTCTAAAAATGGCACTAATACCATCAAAGGAAATGGGCCATCTCCATCGGGGAGAGCTAGGATTCCTTCATGAACTTTATTGCCCACGGTAAAGACGACTTTCTTTTCGGTTCCGGCGTGGGCAACCAACATCATTCCTAAAAATCCAAATAAGAAAATCAGCTTATTCATTCGGAAGAACGGCAATGCATTTTAATTCGATGGCAATGGGTGTGGGCAAGCAGTTGATTTCCAACGTTGTTCTACAAGCTTGAACATCTTTGAAGTATTCGGCCCAAATTTGATTGTACACCTTGAAATCGCGTTCCATATTGGTTAAGAAAACGGTCACATCCACCAAATCTTCCCATTTTGCACCGGATGCTTCCAACACTTCGCGCACATTTCGGAAAACACTATGAACTTGGGTGGCCATATCGTAATCGATGATTTTACCTTCTTCATTGTAGGTAGCACCGGGAATTTTTGGATTCCCTTTTTCCCGTGGTCCCACGCCAGAGAGGAACAATAAATTTCCAACTCGGCGGGCGTGGGGATACAACCCAACCGGCTCGGCTGCCTTGGAGGCATGAATAATGTTATCGTTGGTGTTCATGTCGTAAAATTAATGGTGAAAATCGGTTGGAGCGGTCATCTCCCCAGCAATATTGATTTGAAATGCTTTTTTAAATCTCCTAGAATCGAAGGAACCTTGACCAAGAATAAACATGGTTTTCACTAGAGCCGCTTCTAAGGTTAAATCCAACCCCTCAATAACACCAATTTCGGTGAGTTGTCGGCCAACCTCGTACGTATCTTGAACAACCCTGCCGGTGGTGCATTGGGTAATGTTCACGATGACCTTCCCCGCTTCGGTTGCTTTTTTCAAAGCATTCATAATCGTAGGTTCGCTGGGAGCATTTCCACTTCCATACGTTCGGAGGATGATCACATCCCAGTGAGGGGAAGTTGTTAGCGGCAATACGTGGTTTTCACCCATGCCTGGAAATAATCTTAACGTAGCAACCCGATTGGAGAAGTTCGATTTTTGGATGGAAAAAGAACCCACGGCTCGGTGAAAGAAATCTTGATGAAATCGAATGTGGGTTCCCGCTTCGGCCAATTTAGGGAAATTGGGGGAAGAGAACGCCTCAAACCGATCGCTGCTTTGTTTGATGCTTCGGTTTCCTCGAAACAAAGAGTAATCGAAGTAAATGCAAACTTCGGGAACAACGGGCATTCCCATAGCTTGAGCCCCGGCGATTTCTAAAGCGGTGAGGATGTTCTCCTTGGCGTCGGTGCGAATATCGCCGATGGGTAATTGAGCGCCCGTAAAAACAACCGGCTTGCCGAGGTTTTTCAATAAAAAACTCAAGGCCGTTGCCGAAAAGGCCATGGTATCGGTACCGTGTAAAATCACAAAACCCATGTGTTGATCGTATTCCGAAGCGATCACCTCGGCCAATTCACTCCATAAATCGGGCTTGAGATTGGAGGAGTCGATGGGTTTTTTGGTTGCCCAATGCTGAATATGAAAAGGCAGTCGGTCCAACTCGGGCAATAAGGATTCGATTTGTTCGAAATCAAACGGCACCAAAACGCCTTCTTTGTTTCGAATCATCCCTGCCGTACCTCCCGTGTACAACAATAAAACCGAGTTTTTTTTAGGTTCCGCCATGGAATAAAGATAATGCATTTTGGGTGGTCATGGAAGCAACCCTGGAAAGGGGTGCACCGGTCACCTCGGCCACCTTTTCAGCAATGTGTAACACAAAAGAGGGTTCATTTCGCTTCCCTCGGTGGGGCGTAGGTGGCAAATAAGGCGCATCTGTTTCTAAAACAAGATGGGAAAGAGGAATGGTTGAAATTAATTCCGCTAATCCAGCTTTTTTGTAGGTCACTACGCCGCCAATACCAAGAAATAACCCGAATTGAATGGCCTTTTTAGCTTGTTCGGCATTTCCGGTAAAACAATGGAAAATCCCTTTTAACGGGGTTCCATCGAATTCATGAAGGACAGAAAATACCTCATCAAAGGCTTCACGACAGTGAATGATGAACGGTTTATTTCGGTTAACGGCCCACTGAATTTGAGTCCGAAAAGCGTGTTTTTGCTGTTCTAAATTATCTTTCCTCCAGTATAGGTCGATACCAATTTCTCCTACCGCAACAAAATCTCGTTGATTCCAATAGTTCAAGGCAATGTCCAATTCCTGGGTTGGGTCATCCCCTACCGAACACGGGTGAACTCCCATCATGGCGAAACAATGCTCAGGAAAATCGGATTCTAAATGCAGCATGGCTTCATGGGTTTCCGAATCAATGGCGGGCAGGTAAATACGTTGAATATCCTGATCAAGGGCCCGCTTTAATGCCAGCGACCGATCTTCGTTAAATTCTTCCGAGTATAAATGGCAATGCGTGTCGATCCAAATCATAAGGCAAGTGCTTCAAATTGAAAACCTCGTTGTGAAAAATACTCCAAAACCAAGGGTAAGGCTATTTCAAGTCGGGGATACGCTTTCAAAGAATCGTGAAACACCACAATATCTCCGTTTTTTGCTTCCCGGATGACCTTGTTTCCGCAGTATTCTCCCGATTTATTTTCAAGAAAATCGTAGCTCATTACGTCCCACATCACCAGCGTAGATTGTTGTACCACCTTCCGGTATTGAGCTCGGGAAAGACTTCCGTAGGGTGGGCGGAAAAAAGGGGATTTGACCAAAGCATTGCACCGGTGAATATCGTTCAAATAACTGGGCAAACTCGTTTTCTTACCCATGGGATGAGAAAACGTATGATTTCCGACTTGATGACCCTGTTGGAGAATATCTTGGTAAATGGATGGGTGTTTTTTTACATTTTCACCGATAACAAAAAACGTAGCTTTGGCATTCCATTTTTTCAAGGTGTCCAAAACCCACGGGGTGATTTCAGGAATAGGTCCATCATCGAACGTGAGGTAAAGGGTTGGTTTTGGCTGAACCTCGGGTCGAAACGACCTTCGGTACCAAAATCGGATGTAGGGCGTATGGCGCAAAAGGATGAATTAACGTCCAATAATACTTCTTGCGATGACTAATTTTTGAATTTCAGAGGTGCCTTCGCCGATGGTACAAAGTTTGGAATCGCGGTAGAATTTTTCTACTGGAAAGTCTTTGGTATATCCGTAACCACCGAAAATTTGAACCGACTCCACCGAATTTCTAACGGCGACTTCGGAGGCATAGTACTTCGCCATGGCCGATTCTT
Organism: Bacteroidota bacterium; assembly: GCA_027488715.1. Classification (GTDB taxonomy): domain Bacteria; phylum Bacteroidota; class Bacteroidia; order UBA7662; family CANHCV01; genus CANHCV01. Next base: position 14,238 of record JAIYBD010000120.1, read on the forward strand.
TGGTCATGGGTAAGTGAGCATTTTTCATCTCTGCGGCTTGGCGGGTAAGCAATTTGGCTACTTCCAATTCGGTGGCCATTTGAGCCAATTTGAATGAAATGGCCTGGAATGTAGCAATGGGTTTGCCGAATTGCTCGCGCTCTTTGGAGTATTTTATGGAAGCTTCGAGGGCACCTTCAGCGATTCCCAACGAAAGGGCTGCGATGGAAATACGTCCGCCATCCAAAATTTTCATGGCTTGAATGAATCCGTCTCCAACGTTCCCCAATAAATTTTCTTCAGGAACGCGGCAATCTTCGAAGATCATTTCTGCGGTTTCGGAAGCGCGCATTCCAAGTTTGTTTTCTTTCTTTCCGGCTTTGAATCCGGGAGTTCCACGTTCAACCACAAAAGCTGAAATGCCGTGGCTGTCCAACAATTCACCAGTACGTACCAAAACCACGGCAACATCTCCGGAAATTCCGTGAGTGATCCAGTTTTTAGCACCGTTGATCACCCAATGGTTTCCGTCTTTAACGGCGGTAGTTCGCATGCGAAGCGCATCCGATCCGGTATTGGCTTCGGTTAATCCCCAAGCACCAATCCACTGACCCGTTGCCAATTTGGGCAACCATCTGCGCTTTTGTTCTTCATTCCCAAATTGAAGGATGTGTCCGGTACAAAGCGAATTATGGGCAGCAACCGACAATCCAACCGAACTATCGACCTTGGTAATTTCAATGATGGCACGAACGTATTCGTGGTATCCAAATCCGGCACCACCGTATTCTTCGGGAACTAAAACGCCCAAAAGACCTAGTTCACCCATGGCTTTCATGGTTTCAACCGGGAATTTCTGAGCTTCATCCCACTCCATAACGTAGGGGCGAATGTTTTTCTCGGCGAAATCTTTGGCCATTTGGCCTACCATGTTTTCGGTTTCGGAAATGGAAAAATTCATCTTAAAAATTTTAGTGAGCAAAGATACTTCAAAAAGCCAAGGCTTTTACAAATCAAAACGAAGGTAAGGTGTTAATTTTTCGGGAATATCGGAGCGTATTCCTTTGATTTTCCTTACCGCTTCCAATGATGTAAATGGGCCATGAACCTTTCGGTATTGAACGATGATGTTCGCTTCTTTGTTTGTGAGGTAGGGAAACAATTTTAACTCTTCTGCCGAAATGGTGTTCCACGATCGAGTCAGAATTTTTTGGGGGTCGATTTGAATTTGGGGAAGAATTTTTTGAAGGAGGGTAGAATCAATTCCGAATACTTCCAGCAATTGTTGGGAATGATAAAAACCGCCTAACCGATCGCGGTATTTCACCAGCCGTTGCGCTAGGGCGGGACCAATGCCCGGCAATCCTTGCAGCTCGAAACTATCGGCCTGATTCAGTTCCACCACCAATATTGGTCTTGGGGGCGATTGCCACTTTTGCCGAATTCGCTCGGTGGAATTTTGAAGAACAACGTGAGGCAAAAGTTGCGCCCGAAACGAAGGAGGCAAGATCGAAAACCGTTGCAAATCTTCGGGCTTTCTAAAAACGAATCCCCGGCTTCGGGCTTTGATCCATTTCTCAACCACCGGTTTTGGCAATCCCATGTGCAAAAGGGAATCCGCCGAAATCGTATTGGGGTTGAACGGAAATGGCCGTAATGAAATGTTTGAAACCCTTTTTTTATGCGGATACCGTTCCAATCCGGTTTTGTAATCTTGAACCTTATTCGGATATGGAACGGTTTTCTGGGGTTCCTGCATCGGCTCCAATCCTTGTTCGGATCTCGGTAAAAATCGAAGTGCACACAACGACATAAAGGTTATCCCAACGGCCAACATTCCTCTTCGTTCCGACTTCCCCAACCAAATTCCTTTTGACCGCCTCATCCCATCTCCGTTGATTTACCACTGTTTTTCCATCACCGCAATTCCCTCTTCGAACGAGTGCGGTGCATAACCCAATTCGGCCGCTGCTTTGTCCAGAATAAATCCGGTAATGGGCGGCCGTTGAGCCGCTTGATTCAACGTAGAACTGGAAACTTGAACCACGTTTTCCGTTGAAAGATGGAAATACTTGGCCACCCGTTCAACCAATTGAAAAATGCTCATAAAATCCTTCCCGCTGATATTGAATATCCCTTGGGCATGTTTGGTCGCAGCCAAATAACAACCCATGGCTAAGTCTTCGGCCAAAGTAGGAGTGCGGAATTGGTCGTTCACCACCGAAATGGTTTGTCCTTTTTCCAAAGCTCCTTTGGCCCACAAAACGATGTTGGAACGCGACATGTGCGGAGTAATGCCGTACACCAAAACCGTTCTTAAAATAGCATGAGGCATGCTTCCCGCCTTCACCACTTCCTCGGCTTTCAACTTGCTCTCTCCGTAAAAACTCAAAGGATTGGGCTGATCCTCTTCCCGGTAAGGCCCATTTTTCCCATCGAAAATAAAATCGGTACTCACATGGGTGAGGTGAATGTTTTTATCGGAACAAATCTCAACCAAGAGTTCGGTGGCGGTTACGTTCAAGGTCCAACATCCCTCGCGATCGGTTTCGCAGGCATCCACGTTGGTCATGGCTGCGCCATGAATAACGTGGGTAGGTTGGAAATCAAGAAAAACATCGTGAATGGATGGTTTGGAGGTAACGTCCATGGTTCGGTAGAGATCCGACGGCAGGGATGGGTTTCGGTTTTCTCCTACCCCGGTTGCGAGGAAGGGGATACCTTTTTCCAACAATAAGGCCGATAACTTTTGGCCCAACAAACCATTGCTTCCAGTTACAAGTATTTTCATGCCTCAAAGATCGGTGAAAATTGCAATAAATGGGAACCAAACGGACATTCAAAACAGCGTTTGGAGGTGCAGAAATTCTTGTATAAATAGGTCTGCGCTTGGCTTTGTGCAAGATTTTTGGCCTGAAGGGGCGTGCCATCGAATACGCGGGTTATTGCATTTTCTTCGGCGGGAAGCTGGTCCATCCACCCCCATGCCTTTTCCTTTTCAACGTCATGGCCCAGCTGTTCGAAATAGGCGTAACGAAATGGAACAACCACATTCGCCAGCAGGATTTGTTTGCTTTTTTCGCCCAAAGTAGGCGAATGTTCACTGGTTTCTTTTCCCAATCGGTAGTGCCTAATCCAATAATCAGGTGGCGAAGTCGATAAAAGATTTAGGCACTCTTTTTCGTTGTTTGCACCCAAAACCGACCCAAAGAG